>NZ_JASJCS010000146.1 GCF_030065885.1 Ilumatobacter sp.
AGCCCGACAACCCCGGCAACCCCGAGGCACCCGGCAAGCCCGACAACCCCGGGCAGAGCGGGAGCCCCGGCAAGCCCGACAAGCCCGAGCGGCCCGATGACGACGCAAGCGATGGCGGGAGCCACGGCGACGAGGGTGACGACGACGGCTGATGTCGTCGTCGTCACCGTCGGTCCGCCCGCGGCCTGCGACGCCGCCTCGAGCATCGTGACGTACGGGAGCGCGGCCTCGCGTGCACCGGTAATGTCGGGAAGGTGAGCCAACGCCCCCGTGAACCCCACACCGGGCACCGCTCGGTCTCCGGCGGGCTGGCCCGGGCGACGGTCTTCGGCGTCAGCGACGGCCTCGTGTCGAACGTCTCGCTGATCCTCGGGTTCGCCGGCGCCGGCGTCGACAACACCGTCGTCCGCCTCGCCGGCCTCGCCGGGGCCGTCGCGGGCGGCATCTCGATGGCCGCCGGCGAATGGGTCTCGGTCACGTCGCAGAACGATCTCATCGAGCGCGAGCTGGCGGTCGAGCGCCGAGAGCACGTGCACAACACCGAGCACGAGACCGAGGAGCTGGCGGCGATCTACGAGAGCCATGGCATGGGCAAGGAGCGCGCCGCTGCCGCGGCGGAAGAGGTCATGCAACGCCCCGAGAACGCTCTTGCCATTCACGCCCGCGAAGAGCTCGGCATCGACCCGCACAACCTGCCGTCCGCGTTGTGGGCTGCGGGCCTGTCGCTGGTCAGCTTCCTGTTCGGCGCGCTGCTGCCCGTGATCCCCTGGTACATCGGAGGTGGCGCTGGCGCGGCCTGGGCCTCGTTGTCGATCGGCGTCGTCGCCGCTGCTGGCGTCGGCGGTCTCGTCGGTCGGTTCGCCGAGCGGTCGGTGGGCGCATCGATCGCCCGGCAGGTGCTGATCGTGCTGGTCGCGTGCGGCGTCACCTACCTCATCGGCGAGCTCGTCGGCGTCAACCTCGGCGGGTGAGCGCCTGACGCGCCTGGAGCGCACGAACCTCGGCCTCCTCGGGCAACGCGCCCCAGGCCGTCACGTGGCCCATCTTGCGACCGGGGCGTGCTGCCCGCTTGCCGTAGAGATGGAGGGCGGTCTGCCCGCCGTCGAGCGCCGACGCCCAGTCGGGCTCGCCAGCGTCCCACAGGTCGCCGAGCAGGTTGACCATGGCCGCTGCCGGCCGGGTCATCGAGGTGTCGCCGAGCGCGAGACCACAGATCGCCCGGATCTGCTGTTCGAACTGGTTGGTCTGGGCGACGTCGAGCGTCCAGTGGCCGCTGTTGTGCGGGCGCGGCGCGAGCTCGTTGACGACGACGTCGCCGTCGACGACGAAGAACTCGACGGCGAGCACGCCGACGTAGGCCAGCGCGTCGGCGATCGTCATCGCCAACCCGACCGCACGGTCCGAGAGTCGCCGCCCGACGCGTGCCGGCACGATCGAGAGGTCGAGGATGCCGTCGACGTGGGTGTTCTCGGCGACCGGGTAGGCGGCGAAGCCACCGGTGGCACTGCGGGCCACCACGACGCTCAGCTCGGTCTGCAGCTGCAGCGCCCGCTCGAGCACACACGGCACCGAGCCGAGAGTCCGCCAGGCTGCCCGCATCTCGGACGCGTCGGCCACGAGTCGCTGACCCTTGCCGTCGTAGCCGAGCCGGGCGGTCTTGAGGATCGCCGGGTAGCCGACCGACGGATCAGCGTCCGCATCGTCGACGACGGCGAACGGCGCGACGGGCAGGCCGGCGTCGACGAGGAACCGCTTCTCGGCGATGCGGTCCTGCGCGACCGCGACCGCCTCGGGGGCGGGCGCGACCGACGTCCGGCGACGGAGCGCGTCGAGCGCTGCGGCGGGCGGGTTCTCGAACTCGGTGGTCACGACCTCGCTCTCGTCGCCCAGCCGGCGGAGCGCCTCGGCATCGTCGTAGTCGGCGACGAGGTGGAGATCGGCGATCGACCCGGCCGGCGCGTGAGGATCGGGCTCGAGCACGATCGTGCGGTAGCCCATCGTGCGCGCCGCCATCAGCGCGTATCGGCCGAGTTGCCCACCGCCGAGCATGCCGATGGTGGCGGGCGGCGCGATCGGTGTCGTCATCGAGCCGTCACTCCGGCGGCAGGGACGAGGCTGCCGCCTGATCGCGGCGTTCGGCCCGGTAGGCCAGCAAGGCGTCGGCCAGCGCCGGGTCGTCCGCGGCGAGGAGCGCCACCGCGAACAGCGCTGCGTTGGTGGCGCCGGCCTCGCCGATCGCGAACGTGGCGGTCGGGACACCGGCCGGCATCTGCACGATCGACAGCAGCGAGTCCTGGCCGGCGAGATGGCGGGATGCGACCGGGACGCCCAGGACCGGCACGATCGTCTTGGCCGCCAGCATGCCGGGCAGGTGGGCCGCTCCCCCGGCGCCCGCGATGATCGCCCGCAGACCTCGCTCGGCGGCGGCTTCGGCGTACGCGAACATCTCGTCGGGCATGCGGTGAGCGGAGACGACCCGGGCCTCGTGCGCGATGTCGAAGTCGGCGAGCACGTCGACGGCTCGGCTCATCGTCGGCCAATCGCTGGACGATCCCATCACGACGCCGACGACGGGCGTGCTCGCTGCGGCCATGGCGGCGAGCGTACCGGCCGGTCGATCATGGCAGCGGCACCGCGACGTGGTTCGATGGGGCCATGCGGCAGACCAACGTGCTCGGCTCCGAACTGCAGCCATGTTCCTTCGACCCGATGACCGGCTACTACCGCACCGGCTGCTGCGAGAACCGGGGCGACGACCCGGGGATGCACGTGGTGTGCTGCCGAGTCACCGACGACTTCCTCACGTTCTCGAAGGAGAACGGCAACGACCTCTCGACGCCGATGCCGCACTACGGCTTCGCCGGGCTCGAGGACGGTGATCAATGGTGCGTGTGCGCGGCGCGCTGGGCCGAGGCGCTCGCCGCCGGCCGGGCATGCCCGGTGGTGCTCGAGAGCACC
Organism: Ilumatobacter sp.; assembly: GCF_030065885.1. Taxonomy (GTDB): domain Bacteria; phylum Actinomycetota; class Acidimicrobiia; order Acidimicrobiales; family Ilumatobacteraceae; genus Ilumatobacter. Next base: position 2,959 of record NZ_JASJCS010000146.1, read on the forward strand.
CACGTGTCAGCGCTCGAGTTCGTCGACCTCGACGACCTGAAGGCGCACGCGATCACCGCCTGAGCGCGTGACCCGGCCAGTGGGACCCCAGCAGGGCCCGGGTCGCTGGTCGGGTCGGCGGCTCAGAGCTCGGCGAGCGCGTCGAGGAGCGCGGTCGGTGTGTCCTTCGGGCTGATCTTCGGCCAGGCTCGCAGGATCTTGCCGCCCTCGCCGACGAGGAACGCCGACCGCTGCACGCCCATGTACACCTTGCCGTAGTTCTTCTTCTCGACCCAGACGCCGTACTTCTCGGCGATGGCGTGGTCCTCGTCGCCGAGCAACGTGAAGCCGAGGTCGTGCTTGTCGTCGAACTTGCGGAGCTTCGCGGGCGTGTCCGGGCTGATGCCGATGATGACGGTGTCGCCGATGTCCGCCGCGATGTCGCGCAGGCCGCACGCCTGCGTCGTGCAGCCGGGCGTGTCGGCGCGTGGGTAGAAGTACACGAGGACCTTCCGGCCCCGCAGCGACGACAGGCGGACCTTGTCGCCGTGCTGGTCGGGCAGGGTGAACGCAGGCGCTGTCTTTCCTTCGGTCGCTGGCATGGCCGTTCACGCTACGCACCACCGCCGATGCGCGACAATCTCCGGAGGACACGGGACGAGCGGCGACGAGGGGTGATGAGGCGCCATGAAGATCGACACGGACACCATCGACGGGTTGTTCGCCGCGGCCGGTGACCGCGAGGCCGACCTGCGCGAGATCGACCGCCTCGTGACCGAAGCCGCCCCCGAGCTCGACCGGCGGCTCTTCCGCAGCCCGAGCATCACCATGATCGGCTACGGCGAGGTCCCGGGCGACCACGCCACCGAGCCAGGGTGGTGGCCCGTCGTCGGGTTGACCGTGCAGAAGCGTCATCTCGCGCTCTACGTGTCGGCCGAGCGCGACGGCGTGACGATCGCCGAGCACTACCGCGACCGGCTCGGCCGCACGAGCAACGGCAAGAGCTGCATCCGGTTCAGCCGCGCCGCGAACGTCGACGCCGAGCAGCTGACCGCCGCCGTCCGCGACGCGGTCGCGTGGTCGGGCGCCTGAGTCACCGATCACCGCACGGTCGCTTCCCCGACCCATGACGTCGACGACACGTGATGTCGCCGAACACGTGACTCCCGACACGTGACTCCTCGATGCGTGACAGCCCTCGCGCGTGACCGTGACGTCGGCAGCAGTCAGGTCATCAGTGACGCGCCGTGGGCGACTGCGGACAGCACCCTGTCGGGCTCGTCGGCCGGCAGCCAGAACACGACACGATCGACGCCAGCCTCGCGATAGCGCTCGACGATCTCGGGCCGCATCGGACAGCCGTAGATGCTGACCTCGATCGAGTCGGGGTCGCGGTCGGCCTCGTCGGCCATCTGGCGCAGCAGCGGCAGCTTCTCGAGCGGGTCGGCACGGCCATGGATCGGCATCCATCCGTCGCAGTACTCGACGATGTGGCGGAACGTGACGGGACCGCCGGCGCCGCCCATGATCACGGGCGGATGCGGCGTGGTCACCGGCTTGGGGTACGAGGCACTGGCCGAGAAGTCGACGTAGTCGCCGTGGAACTCGGCGTCGTCGGCGGTCCACAGCTCCTTGATCGCGAGGATCCGCTCACGGGCGGTCGAACGACGCTTCGCGGGGTCGGTGCCGTGATGCTCCATCTCGTCCTCGTTCCAGCCGACGCCGACGCCGAACAGGAAGCGGCCGTTCGAGAGCTGGTCGACGGACGCAGCCTGCTTCGCAGCGTTGATCGGATGGTGCTGGTTCACCAGGCAGATGCCGGTGCCGACCTTCAGGCGCTCGGTGGCGAGCGCCGCTGCCGTCAGCGAGACGAACGGGTCCATCGTTCGCCAGTACATGTCGGGCAGATCGCCGCCGCCCGGGTACGGCGTTCGTCGGCTGAGCGGGATGTGGGTGTGCTCGGCCACCCAGAACGATTCGAAGCCCGCCGCCTCGAGCTCGCCCGCGAGTGCGTCGGGACGGATCGTCTGGTCGGTCGGGAAGATCAGCGCGCCGAAGTGCATGGACGCACCGTAGAGAACCGGTCGCAGGCGGGTCGATCCGGCGTCGACCGGGGTCCCCGCAGCGACGGCCGGCGTCGACGGCCGGCGTCAACAGCGTCGACCAGCGGAGGCCCGGCATGTTCCCGACCTCGTGGCTGGTCGGCGCCACCTCGATGTCGGCGGTCAGGCGAGGGCGGATCGCAGCATCGTCAGGAACTTGGCGCGATCGGCGGCCGTGACGACCAGTGCGTTCGGCTCCTGACCCGTGAACCCGAGCAGATCCATCACCACCATGCCCCTGGTGAGCTCGCTCTCGGTCTCGACACGCAGGTTGAGACGGCGCGTCTCGGTGGCGACCGCGGGGTCGATCGCGAAGGCCATGGCGATCGGATCGGGCAGGTCGAAACCCGCCAGCTTCGTCTCGGTCGCGCAGAACTCCGCCACGACCCGCTGGATGTCGATGCAGAACTCGGCGACCGGCGTCCCGATCGAGCGGAGGTCGGCCGCCAGCTCGGGCTCGACCACGGCGTAGTAGCGCGAGATGTCCCAACCGACGAGCTCGCAGGCCAGCCCCGACGCGAGCACCGCATCGAACGCGTGCGGGTCGGCCCAGACGTTGAACTCCGCGGCGGGCGTGACGTTGCCGACGTGGTCGGCAGCGGCACCCATCACGACCGTGCGTGCCACCCGGGCCGGCAACGACGGGTCGCGCTCGAGCGCGCGGGCGATGTTGGTGAGCGGACCGAGCGTGACGAGCGTCAGCTCGCCCGCATGCTCGTGGGAGGTGGCGAGGAGGGCGTCGACGGCATGGCCCGCATCGGGCTCGCGGCCGGCCAGCGCGAGGCCGATGTCACCCATCCCGTCGCCGCCGTGCACGTTCTGCGCCGTGCCGAGCGGCAGCCGCAACGGCGCGGCCTCACCGGCGTACACGGGGACGTCGAGCCGGTCGCACAGCTCGCGCGTGTAGAGCGCATTCTGCACGGCCATGTCGAGCGGCACGTTGCCGGCGACCACGCCGACGCCGACCACGTCGATGTCGTGGCGACGCAGCGCCATCACGAGCGCGACGGCGTCGTCGCTGGCGGTGTCGGTGTCGATGAAGAACGGTCGCACGGCGGACCAACGTACCGCCGTGCGACCCGCTCACCGGTCAGTCGTCGTCATCACCGTCGTCGTCATCGTCATCGTCGTCGTCGTCATCGTCGTCGTCGTCGTCACCGCCGGCGAGGTCGACGTCCACCCAGACCAGCTTGTGATCCGAGCTCGGGAACGGGAACGTGCCCACGAGCGGGAACAGCGGGTCGGTCGTCTCGGGCCAGAACACGGCCGCGTCGGTGATCTTCAGGTTCCTGCTCGGCAGCACGTAGTCGACGCGCAGGTTGCCGGGCGCCGAGTCGTTGAAGTCGGCGGTGTCGAAGGCCGGGTCGCTGAGGTGCGCGGCGTTGATGCCGCCCTGCAGCAGCGCCTGCTCGGGGCCGCCGAGGCTCGACGGCGTCACCTTGGTGTTGACCTTCGAGTTGTCGAGCAACTGCTGGATCGCACCGGGGATGCTGTCGCCGTCGTTCGGGTCGGAGTTCTGATCGCCGGCGATGACGAAGCGCGCGCGGCGGTCGAGGCCGCCGGTGCCGCCGTCGTCGTCGTAGATGTAGGACGCCGTCGAACCGCCCGTGACGTAGTCGGCCCAGAACCTGATCTCGTCGTGGTTGCGGGTGCCGTTGCGGTCCTCGGGTCCGTCGAACACCGGCGGAGTCGGGTGGCTGACCAGGAAGTGGACCTCGTCGTCACCGATGGCGATCGGCACGTCCCAGTGGCTCTTGGACGACAGGCGGAACACGTCGAGCTCCTCCGGCGAGTAGAACGACGTGCCGGGCGGGTCCTCCGGCAGGAGGGCGCCGGGCATGTCCTTCCAGAGGAAGTTCTGGAAGGTGCGGATCTCGTCCTCGGCGATCGGGTGCATCGAGTACACGATCATCCCGAACTGCCCGGGGAAGAGCCCGAAGCCGAACGAGTCGTCGGCGTAGTCGAAGCTCCCCACCGGACCGCCGGTGTTGCCGTCGTTGTCGAGGTCGAAGCCCGACGGGATCCCCGTGTTCGAGGGCGCCGCATAGCGGAACGGGTACTCGACCGGGTCGGCCCCGCCCTGCGACACCGACAGGTAGTTGCGCTGGAACAGCGCTCCGGCGGCGCCGCTGGCGTCGAAGTCGAACTCGTTGACGAGCACGATCTCGGGGCGGTTGCGCTGGATGATCTCGGCGATCGTGGCCGGTTGCGCGCTGCCGGGCGTGGCCAGCTCGCGAGCGAGATCGCCGGCATTGCCTCGATTCAACGACGCGTTGTACGTCGCGAACCGTGCATCGTCGACCGCCCTCACGGCGTGGTGCCACGCCCCCCGGTAGTACAAGATCGCGACGGGGTCCCAACCGCGAGCCGCCGCATTGTCGGCCCACCTCATCCAGCGCTCGGCACGATCGATCTCGCGCTGGTCGCCACCGGTGGCGACGGCGATGTCGATCGCGTTCTGCGCCAGCTCGGCGTCGGCAGCGACGAGGCTGTCCGAGATCGCCGCCGCCTCCGGCACCGTGTAGCCGGCGATCCGCAGGTAGAGCGCGGCCCTGGCCTCGGCGACGAAGACCTTGTGGCCCTTGCCGGTGAGGTGGGCGTCGTCGACCCAGTAGCGCGGGTCCAGGCTGTCGTTGATGGCGTCGATCGCCCGTCCGACGAACCTGTCGGTCCAGCGGCTCCCGGTCGGCAGCAGCGCCTCGAGGTCGGCGACCGCCTTCTCCTTCATGCCCCGCGGGTCTTCCATGTCGAGACCGACGAGCACCGGATCGTGGTCGGATGCACGCCACTCGTCGGGCCGGTAGAGCGAGGCCTGGTAGTTCTGGTCGAGGTTGTAGTCGAGGCTGCGCGGCTCGTCGGCGTTGATGTGCCAGAAGGCCGCCCCGGTCACCTGGTCGGTCAGCGTGCCGTTCGACATCGCATGGTCGAGGTAGCCGCTCTGGCCGTTGAAGGTGAACGAGTAGTCGATGCCCTGGAACAGCTGGATCAGGTCGGCGTACCCGGCGTTCTCGAGCGCGACGATCGGGTCTTCCTGGGCGTAGGCGTTGAGGTCGCCGGTGATCAGGAAGTCGGGGTCGCCGCTGCCGGTCGGGTCGGTCGCCAACCAGTTGGCCTGGGCGATCGCCCCGTCGGTGCGGACGCCGTTGCAGTTGCCCTGCAGGTCGCCGGCGTCGGGGTCACCGACGTCGTCGCATGCGGAGCCCTTCGACTTGAGGTGGTTGACGGCCACCGTGAAGCGCTCGCCGGTGGCGTTCTCGTCGAACGTCTGGGCGAGCACGGCCCGGTTCTTGTCGTCGTTGAACAACGGGTCGACCGAGCTGTCGAGGATCGCGTAGTCGCCGACCGGCGTGACCTCCGCGGGCTGGTAGAGCAGCGCGACACGGATCGCGTCGTTGCCGACGCCGCCGGGCGTTGCGATGTAGTCGTAGGTGCCGGCGCCGGCGACAGCGTTCAGCCCGGCGACCAGGTCGGCCTCGGGCGTGTTGTCGGCTGCGTTCTCGATCTCCATGAGACCGAGCACCTCGGCGTCGAGCTCGACGATCGCATCGACGATCTTGTCGCGTTGACGCACGAGCTCGGCGGCGCTGTCGGCACCGCGGCACCCCTGATCTGCGTTCGGTCCGCAGATCGAGGCGCCGGTGTCGATCGTGGTGAAGTAGTTGAGCACGTTGAACGCGCCCACCTGGATCGTGCCGCCGACGTCGGGCGCCGGGTTGCGCTGGTTGACCCGGGTGAACGAGACCGGCGCGGTCGGGTGCACCTCGTAGGCGCCGAACGCGAAGCCGAGCACGCCGACGAGCCCGTCGACGGTGTCGCCGCGCCGCAGCGTGCCGTCGGCCGAGATGTACGGCGGCGGATCGAACGCCGGGTCGCTGCTCGACAGCGAGCTGCCGTCGTCGAGTTGCACCTGACTGCGGTTGTTGAGGTCCTGGAGCGCCAGGGCTGCGGCGCCCGGCGTCGTGACGTTGGTCGGGTTGTCGAGCACGCCACCGACGGACAGGGTGACCTCGCCGAAGCGGTGCCAGTTGCCGTTGTCGGTCGCGTAGAGGGTCTGGGCGAAGTCGACGCTCATGCCCTCGAACGGCTCGAGGTCGGTCTCGACGGGCAGCGTCGGCGTTGCCGCGCTGGCGCCGCCGACCTGGTCGGCGCACTCTGCGAGATCGGTGAGGTTCTCGAGCCGCGTGAGCCCGAACTCCTCGTCCACGTCGCCCTTGACGCGGACGACGTCGCCGAGGTCGACGTCGGCGAAGCCGTTGTCGAAGACGAAGATGCCCTCCGACGTCGTGGGATCGCCGTCGACGTCGGCGTCCTCTTCCTGGAGGAAGAAGCCCGACAGCTGGGTCGCCGTGTCCTGGAAGTCGCCGACGACGACACCTTCGATCACGTGCTGGACGCCCTCTTCGGGGCTGCTCGCGGCCGAGCCCTGGATCACGTGGATCCGCGTCTCGTTGCCGTCGCCGCACTCGCCGAACGGCGGGCCGACGGGACCACCGCCGCCACCTTGGGAGATGACCAGGTTCTGGAACGCGACCGCCTCGCTCCCACTGTCGAACGTCGCCGTCAACGTGACGGTCAACGTCGTACCAGTGCCCGAGATCGGCGCCGTGACGGTCTGCAAGTCGTCG
>NZ_JASJCS010000147.1 GCF_030065885.1 Ilumatobacter sp.
GCTCGAGGGCCTCGCCTGCCGCGGTCGACGACCTGGTGCGACGAGCACCGCGGCGCGATGATGATGGTGGCGGTGGTCGTATGGCCAGGCAGAGCATTCGGGCCGTGGTTGCAGCGTCGATCGTCGCGGTGCTCGCGCTGACCGCCGCCTGCGGCGGCGACGACACGACATCCGCACCTCCGGCTGAGCCCGCATCGGGCACGACGGCAGCCGGTGCGCCGGAATCCTCGATCACCACCCCGTCGGTCACCCAGGCGACAACAACAACAACCACCACCACGACGTCGCTCCTCCCGGCGACGACCGCCACGACCACGACGACGACCGTGCCCACCGCGGGTGAGGGGACCCCACCGACCGGCTGGACGTTCCCGCCCGACGACCGGCCCGACGCGTTCACCGTGCACTTCGAGGAGTACTACGTGTGCCAGCTCGGCCCGGCGGGAGAATCCGAGATCCACGCCTGGGGCAGCATCGCTGCGACGCTCGATCCGAGCCAGAGCGAGTTCGAGGTCGTCGGCGAGGGCGACCTGAGCGTCGAGGGCTTCGTGCGCGGCGGCGACATCTGCGCGGGCGAGGCGGTTGGCACCCACCGGGTCCGCGAGTTGAACGGGACGATCGATGTGCCGAGCGAGGGGGCCCCGACACTCACCTTGCACGTGACGGGCACCTGGTACGAGACGTGGGACGGCGAGCTCGTCTGCCCCGGCCTGCCCCTCTCGGGCCCGTGGGAGTGGCCGCCCGAGTTCAACGTCGAGACGCTGGAGTTCGCGCCGTTCGAAGACGGCGCGACATGGGAGAAGGACGTCTCGGTCGGCATGTGTGACGGCACCGTCACACGAACGATCGAGCTCTGACGCCGGCGCCTCCCAGCGGCCAGTTCACGGCGAGTCGCGCAGCGTCCTCGTGCCCTGCTCGCCGGCGCGCCAGGACTCGATGACGTGGTGGTCACGCGTCTCGGCCAGCCGCACCTGCGATGCGTCCTCGACCTCGATCCGGAACAGTGCGAGCGCGCCCGGCCTGGCCTCGTGCGGCCAGGCGGCGACGAACACGTCGAACTCGGCAGATCCCTCCGGGATCGGAACCGCCTGCCCGGTGACCTTGGCGTCGCCCTCCTCGGTCGCCGACGCCGACACCGAGCTGTGCAGCGACATCTTCGGCTCTCGGCGCAGGTCGGCGACCTTGAGCGACCGGCTCGGCATCCCGAGCCAGAGCTCACGCTCGGTGAACGTGACGATGACCCCGCTGATGCGGGGATGCCCGTCGGCGCGGATCGAACCGAGCAGCGCGTACGGACCAGCCTCCAGCCGCCGGCGAACCGTCGCCGCGAACTCCGGAGCCGCGTCGATGAACGCACCCCACAACACGCCGAGAATCTAGTGCCGTGTCCGGCAACGTCTGCCCCGTCGCGCGCGAGCCCAGCGTGCCAGCGGTGCGCTGGGCCGGCGAACAGCGACACGTCGCCACGGTCGGTAAGAGACCGCGATCACGCTTCGACGGACCGGCGAAGAGCGATCTTTCGAACCTCTTTCGATCGTTCGATCCGGCGACTTACCCGCGCCCTCGATCGTGGTGATCGTCAACCCCCACCGCCACACCGGCGGCACCCGACCCCAGAAGGAACCAACCATGAAGAAGACACTCACCACCTCGATCGTCGCCATCAGCGTCGCCGGCGCCGGCGCGATCGGCCTCGGAGCCCTCGCCAGCGCTCAGGAGGGCGACGGCGACCCGACGCTCCAGGACGGCTCAGACACGACGACCGACGACGCGCCGACCGACGATGCGCCGACCGACGGCGACGGCGAGCGCCGGCGTGACCGGCGGAGCGATCGCCATGGCGGTCGCCACGGCGAGGCGATCGCCGAGGCGCTCGGCATCACCACCGACGATGTGCAGGCCGCCCGCGAGGCTGGCCAGACCCTCGCCGAGGTCGCCGAGGCGCAGGGCATGACCGCCGACGACGTCGTCGCCGCGATCGTCGCCGACGCCGAGGAGCACCTCGCCGATGAAGTCGCCGAGGGCGAGCTCACCGAGGAGGAGGCCGCCGAGCGCGTTGCTCGGATCACCGAGCGGGCGACCGAGATGGTCAACCAGGTCCCCGGTGAGGGCGAACGCGGTCGTGGCGGGCCCCGCGGTCTCCGCGGTGGCAACGTCGAGACGCTCACCGAAGCGCTCGGCGTGACCGCCGATGAGCTCCGGGCCGCCCGCCAGGACGGCCAGAGCATCGCCGACGTGGCCGAAGCGCAGGGCGTCGACATCGACACCGTCGTCTCGGCGATCGTGGCCGACATCGAGGAGCACCTCGCCGAGCACGTCGCCGAGGGCGACCTCACCGAGGACGAGGCCGCCGAGCGCCTCGTCGACGCCACCGAGCGGGTCACCGAGAAGGTCGATCAGGAGCCCGGCGAGGGCGCCGGGTTCCGCAGCCCGCGCGGCGCACGCGGCCCCGGCGGCCCGCAGGAGGAGGCACCCGCAACCGACGCCTGACCGACCCGTCCATCAGATTCCTCCCGGACGGTCCGGGCGGCTCGAACCTGCGGCGAGTCGCCCGGATCCGTTCGCGAGGACGGTGCCCGCACGGAGGTTCAGCCATGATGACGACGATGAACGCGACGACGAACGCGACGACCACGCTGCTCGTCGCCGAGGACGACCTGCAGGTGCGCGAAGCGCTCGAGCGGATCTTGGGCTTCGAGGGCTACGAGGTCGTGAGCGTCACCGACGGCGCGGCCGCGCTCGAGGCGATCGACGCCACCGCTCCCGACGCGATCGTGCTCGACGTCATGATGCCGCTCGTCGACGGTCTCGACGTCTGCCGCCGGCTCCGTGCCCGCGGCGACCGCACGCCCGTTCTCATGCTCACCGCTCGCGACGAGATCAGCGACCGCGTCGCCGGCCTCGACGCCGGCGCCGACGACTACCTCCCCAAACCGTTCGCGCTCGAGGAGCTGCTCGCCCGGCTGCGGGCCCTCCTCCGCCGCTCGCAGTTCGATGGCGACGGTGCCGATGCGGCCGACCGCACCCTGACGTTCGAGGACATCGAGCTCGACCTCGCCGGCCGCGTCGTCCGCCGCGGCGATCGCGTCGTCGAGTTGACACGCACCGAGTTCCAGATCCTCGAGCTGCTGATGCGGCATCCCGGTGTCGTGCTCGACCGGATGACGATGTACACCGAGATCTGGGGCTACGAGGGCGAGACGTCGTCGAAGGCGCTCGACGTCCACACCAGATACGTGCGCCGCAAGCTGGAGGCCGGCGGCGAACCCCGGCTGCTCCACACGGTGCACGGCGTCGGCTACGTGCTGCGCAGGGCCCCGGACGGAGCGTCGTGACCCTGCGCGCCCGCGTCATCGCGATCGTCGCCGGGCTCGTGGTCGCCGGGATCGGCGCCGTCTCGCTCGTTGCCTACACCCTCGCCGACCGCGAGCTCACGGCGGAGGCCGATCGGTTCCTGCGTGACCGCGCCGGGGAGCTCGTCGAGGGCGTTCGGCCCCCACCGGGCGAACGCAATCGCCGCGGCGACGGCGACGGCCGCGACGGCGATGGTCGTGGCGACGACGACGTGATCGACTTCTTCGACGCCGACGCGATCGTCCAGACGCTCGACCGCTCCGGCGACGTCGTCGTCAGTGGCGGCGGCACGCTCCCGGTCGACGCAGACGACGTCGACGTCGCCCAGGGCGGGCGCACGATCATCCGTGACGTCGAGATCGACGGCGAGCCGTTCCGGATGATCACCACCTTCGTCGGGGGTGATGGCGGCGCCGTCCAGGTGGCGCGCAGCACCGACTCGGCCGACTCGGTGCTGTCCGAGCTCGGTTGGCGATTCGCCGTGCTCGGCGCGGTGCTCGCGGCCCTCGCCGCTGTGGCCGGATGGCTGCTCATGCGGCGTGCGACGAAGCCCCTCGAGGACCTCACCGCCGCCACCGAACGGGTCACCGCGACCCGCGACCTCACGCCGCTCCGGCTCGACCGCACCGACGAGGTCGGGCGCCTCGCCGACAGCTTCGACGAGATGCTGCTCGCCCTCTCGGCCAGCCGCGAGCAGCAGCGGCGCCTCGTCCAAGACGCCGGGCACGAACTCCGCACGCCCCTCACGAGTCTGCGCGCCAACATCGAGTTCCTCGAACACGCGCCGACGATGCCCGACCACCAACGCGCCGCCGTGCTGGCAGGTCTTCGCTCGGAGACGGAGGAGCTCGGCCTGCTGGTCACCGAGGTCATCGCGCTGGCGAGCGGCGACGCCGACGACGCCCGCCCCGACACCGAGCTCGACCTCGCCGACGTCGTCACCGAGGCCGTCGAGCGGTTCCGCCGCCGCCACGATCGTGAGGTGACGCTGACCACCGAGCCGACGCCGCTGCTCGGCAACGTCGCCATGCTCGATCGTGCGGTGACCAACCTGCTCGGCAACGCCCACAAGTTCAGTCATCCGGACCGACCGATCGAGGTCGGCTTGACCGACCGCACGCTCAGCGTCCGCGACCACGGCCCCGGGATCGACCCCGCCGAGCTCGACCGGGTCTTCGATCGCTTCTACCGATCCGATGCCGCTCGATCGCAGCCCGGTTCCGGCCTCGGCCTGGCGATCGTCCAGAAGGTCGCCGAGACCCACGGCGGCAGCGCAGGCGCCCGCAACGCGCCCGACGGCGGCGCCATCGTCTCGCTCACCCTCCCCTGACGTCAGCCGCTGGTGCCGACGGTCTGGATCTCGTAGACCTCGATCGGGATCGCCGTCTCCAGCACGATGTCCGGGCGTCGCTCCGAGGCGCCCGTGCTCGTCGTGTTGAGCACCGTCCACGTCGCCCGCAGGATCGCCGTGTGCTCACCGAGCTCGTCGACCGACGTGTAGGTGTAGCCGCACGGCCCCTCGTCGACCACGTCCGACGCGGTGACGGCGAGTGGCGTACCTGCGCCGGCGCACGGGCCGCTCGAACCGCCGGTGCCCGACACGAACTCGATGTGGTCGAGCGTCGCACGGGTCTCGGCCCACACGCCCGGTGCCGGCTCGGCGCGCGCGACGACGTCGTCGGGGTTGTCGACGGCGATCCACAGGCCCAGGTTGACGGCGACGTCGAACGACCCGTCCGGCCGTGTCTCGAACCCCAGGTTCGGCGCCGGCAACGGCACCCGCTTCGTCACCCGCTCGGTCAGCTCGTCCCAGTAGACGGTCGGGTTCGGCGGGCCGACCAGGGTCCAGCGCAGCCGGCCGTTGCTCTCGTGATCAGGGTCGCTGCAGACCCGTTCCTGCAACGCGTACGTCCGCTGCTCGGAGATGAACGTGCGCTGCAGCGTTCCGTTCTCGATGAAGATCAGGACGTCGTCGTAGTGATCGCCGGCATCGATCTGCCGCCAGAACCCCTGCTCGTCGGCGACGTCCTGAGCCGTCGCGTCCTTGCTCGTCCACCAGCACTCCGGCGGCGGAGGGAGGTCGTCGGGCTCGTTCGAGATCGTCTCCTCGGCGTCGATGAGGTCATCGTTCGCGCTGACTCCCGTCGCACCGCACAGGAGGGCGCCGGCGCTCGCAATCGAGGTGACCAGGATCCTCACCCGCACGGTGTCACCACCTCGTCGTCGTCCGGCAGGCTCGCCCGATTGACCTTCCAGGTCGTGCCCTCACGGACGAGCTCCAGTTGCTCGACGCGTTCGGTGACGTCGTCATCGACGATGCGGTCCGTTCCATCGGGGTTGCCGCCGACCTCCACCTTCACGAACGTGTTCAGGTGACACACCTGAACACCGCCGGTGCCGTTGCTCAGGTTCACTTCGACCGAGTTCACGTCGACGTCGTAGCGGGCCGGCATGTCAGGATTCGGAAGGCTGCGGAAGTCGTTCGCACGGTAGTCCTCGATGATGTTCGTCCAGCCCTCGACCAGTCGGGCGGTGAAGACGGTCTCGAGCGCTGCCACCTTGTCATCGTCGAACGGGTCGTTCAACGCCGCGTTGTAGATCTCGAACGATCGCTCGACCGTCTCGATGATGGCAAGCGTGTTGGCGACCACATCGTCCGGGTCGAGTGACGTGCTGGGTTCGGATGACGTCGTCGGCGCGGTGGACGGCGTCGTCGCATCGCTGGTCGACGTCGTCGGCTCGGGTGCCGACGTGGACGGGCTCGTCGTGTCGCTCGATGGCGGTGCGGACGTGGGCGGCGACGTCACCTCGGGCTCGCTGGTGGCCGTCGACGTCGGGCGTTCCTCGGTCGTCGTGGTCGCAGCATCGCCGTCCCCGTTGCACCCGGCCGCGAGCATCGCGACGACGGCCGCGGCCAGGGCGGCTCTCGAACCCATGCCCGGACGATACCGACCTGATCAAGTCGGGCCCATGGGGAGGACTCCCCACTCCCGGCCTCCGACGGCGTGCCGATCCGGTCGTGCAGCCGAATCAGCGGCTCACCCGGCCGATGACCGACGCTCGGTGGCCACCGAGCGACCTCCTTGACCGGCAGCACCGGCACGACATGTGCGGTAGCGGGTTCTCGGGCCTGGAGCGCCCGAGACAGGGGGTTGGCGCTCTGCTCACGGCTGTCGCGACCGTGCTCGCCGTGGCGCTGATCGCGATGCCCACGCTCGGATGATCCATGCGGTCAGCTCCATCTCGCAGCGACCCGCTCGGGTGTGATCTCGGCGAGCTCGGTCGGGGTGAACGGCGGCGGGGTGTCGTCGAGCACGCCGATCACCCTCGCCCCCATGACATGGCCGAGTCGCAGCCGGTCCCGAGGCGACCAACCGAACGAGCCGGCGGCAAGATAGCCGGCGGCGAACGCGTCGCCGGCCCCGGTGGCCTCGACCAGCTCGACGGCGAGCGCGGGTTGCGTCACCTCCCCGTCGCCCGTGACGAGCGTGGCACCACGCGCGCCCTGCTTCAGCACCACCTCCTGATCGTTGCGCCGGAGGATCAGCTCGCCGACCGCCGACGCCGCTGCCGTGCCCCACAGCGCCTCCGCCTCGTCGTCGCCGACGAACACGACGTCCGACCGCTGCGCGAGCTCGAGCAGCACGGCGGCGGCCGTCGCGGTGTCGGGCCACAACACCGGGCGATGGTTCACGTCGAACGAGACCCTGCCCCCGAAGCCGGTCGAGCGGTCGACGATCGCCGCCGCCAGGCCACGCGCACTGGCCGACAGCGCCGGGGTGATGCCGGTGACGTGGATCCGGTCGGCCGGCCCCACCCGGCCCAGATCCTGCACCGAGAGCCGGGAGGCCGCGCTCTCGCTCCGGTAGTACTGCGTGACGGTTCGGGTCTCCACGACGTGCTTCGTCAGCACGCCCGTCGGCGCCGAGCCGTCCCGCTCCACCGCGACGTCGACCCCGCGACCGCCGATCTCGTCCTCGAGGAACCGGCCGAGCGGGTCGTCACCCAGCCGCGACACCCAGCGCACCCGGCAGCCGAGCTGCGCCATGCCGACTGCGACGTTCGACGCGGCGCCCGCCATCGTCGCCGTGAACCGGCGCTGGTCATCGTGCGAGACGAGTCCGACCATCGTCTCACCGATCGACACGAGGTCGAACCGCTCGGACGTCTCGCCATCACGTTCCATCAGCACACCTCCACCAGACGCAGGACTACCACGCTCGCATCGGGCCCGCCGCTAGGGTCACCGGCGATCCCGCCGGGATGCACCGCCGACCGGCAGCTCGGGCGGACGGCGAGGGAGGACGAGGGAGGACGATGCGAATCGCAGTGACCGAGGCCTCTGATCTGCTCGGTCGGAGCCAGGATGCCGGCTGAGCACGATCCGGGCGAGAGCACGCGGACGGTGTTCGACCGGCTCGGCGACGTCGGTCTCGTCCCCGTCGTCACCATCGACGACGCCGAGCACGCCACCTCGCTGGGAGCCGCCCTGCTCGCGGGTGGTCTGCCCTGCGCGGAGATCACCTTCCGGACTGCGGCGGCCGCGGCGTCGATCGAGACCCTGGCCGAGGCCCATCCGGAGATGCTGATCGGCGCCGGCACCGTCCTGACCGTCGAGCACGCAGAGGCCGCGCTTGCCGCAGGCAGCCGGTTCATCGTCACACCCGGCTTCGACGTGACGATCGTCGACTGGTGCCTTGCCCACGGGGTGCCGGTGGCGCCGGGGGTGATGACGCCGACCGAGATCAACCTCGCGGTCCGCAAGGGGCTCGGCTTCCTGAAGTTCTTCCCGGCCGAGGCAGCCGGCGGCGCACGAGCGCTGACCGCGATCGGTGCCGCCTACCCCGACATCGAGTTCATGCCGACGGGCGGCATCGACGGCGACAACCTCGCGACCTACCTCCGGCTCCCCATGGTCTCTGCGTGCGGCGGCAGTTGGGTGGCTCCTCGAACGTCGATCGCGAGGGGCGACTTCGCGGAGATCGAGCGTCGTGCGGCAGCCGCGGCCGACATCGTGCGAGTCGTTCGAGCCGGGGCGTGACAGCGCCTCCGACGCACACGCTGTTCGTCGGGAGCTACGGCCCCGCGGACGTGGCCACCATCCACGCCTGCAGCTTCGACGCAGCGCGTGGCGAGCTCCGGATGGGCGCCAGCACATCCGGTATCACCAACCCCTCCTTCCTGGTCGTGTCGCCGGACGGCGCACACCTCTACGCGGTGAGCGAGACCGGGGTCGTGAGCGACGGCTCACCCGGCGCCGTGCACGCGTTCCGGATCGCGCAGGAGGCCGGCGCCGTCGCCCTCAACCCGGTGAACGAACGAGCCAGCGGCGGCGACCACCCTTGCCATCTCACCATCCACGCCGACGGGCGGTGGTTGGTGGTCTCGAACTACGGGACCGGCAGCGTCGTAGTGCTCCCGATCCACGCCGACGGCAGCCTCGGCGACGTCACGTCGCACCTCCAGCACGACGGGCGCGGCCCGCATCCCGAACGGCAGGAGGGCCCCCACGCTCACGCCGCGATCTTCACGCCCGACGGCCGGTTCGTGATCGCCGCCGACCTCGGGATCGACCGGCTGCTCGTCTCGGCGTTCGACCCCGACGCGGGAACGCTGCGCCCCCACGGTGAGGTGGCGACCCGACCGGGAGCCGGGCCGCGTCATCTGGCATTCCACCCGTCCGGCAGCCACCTGCTCGTCGTCAACGAGCTCGACAACACCGTGACGCTGTACGACTGGGACGGCACCGGCGGAAGGCTCCGCGAAGTCAGCACGCTGCCGACGCTCGAGCCGGGCGCACCGGAGAACCTCGCGGCGGACATCCGCGTGGCGCCCGACGGCCGCCACCTCTACGTCTCGAATCGCGGCGACGACAGCATCGCAGTGTTCGCATTCGAACGACATCGGCTGATGCGCCTCGCCGTCCGGCCGTGTGGCGGCGCCTGGCCGCGCGGACTCTCCCTCACGCCCGGCGCCTCCCACCTCCTGGCCGCCAACCAGCACACCGGCGAGGTGTCCGTGCTGCCGGTGCTGGCGGACGGTGCGGACGTCGGCGGGCCCGTGGCCCGGGCGCGGATTCCCCGACCGACGTGCGTAGCGCTCGCCTGAGGGCGCGTTCGCGCCCGGCGCCGGACGACGCCACGCGCGAACATCGATCCCGCGCTCGCAGTCAGGAGTCCCTCATGCCCGAACCGTCCGACGTCACGCTCGTCGAGGGAGCGATCCACAATCCCGCCGACCCTCGTCACTTCATGACCGTCACGCCCGCCGACGGCCGGCGGGTCGCCACGATCGCCGATCGCGTGATCGCCGACTCAGCGACAGCCCTCGTCTGCAAGGAGGTCGGGCGCAGTATCTACGACCCCGTCGTGTACTTCCCGCGAGCCGATGTCGACCCAGCGGTCCTGGTGGCCATCGACACGACAACCCACTGCCCGCTCAAGGGCGACACCGAGTACTTCGACGTGGTCGTCGACGGGGAGCGCTACGCAGCGGCAGCCTGGTCGTACGTCGACCTCGTGACCGACAACCCGCTTCGGGGACTCGTCGCGTTCGACGGGTCCCAGGTCTCCGTCGGGTGAGCGACCTGGCCGACCCGGTTCTTGCGATAGCAAGGAATAGTCGCTGTCGGCGCGCAGTTGAGACATGCATGGCAACGATTCCTGACGACTACATCGACCTGCTCGACAAGCGCGTGTTCTGGCACATCGCCACCAGCGGACCCGACGGTGCGCTCCAATCGAGCCCGGTGTGGGGCGGCTTCGACGACGGCCACTTCGTCTTCTCGCTCACGAAGGGCCGCCAGAAGTTCCGCAACCTGCAGGCCGACCCGACGATCGCGGTGTCCGGTACCGACCCCGAGAATCCCTACCGGTACCTCGAGATCCGCGGCAAGGTCGTCCGTGTCGACGACGACTCGTCGAACGCGTTCATCGACTCGATGGCCAAGAAGTACATGGACGTCGACGCCTACCCGTTCCACCAGCCCGGCGACGAGCGCGTCGTGATGCGCGTCGAGCCCACCCACACCACCCAGATGGGCTGACAGCCGGGCCGCCTCGGCCGCAGTTCAGCGCGTCGTGGCGGCGCTCTCGAGGTCGCGCACGGTGAACGGGCCGATGGCACGGTCCTCGGCGACGAAGTGGTACAGCGCCACCCCGAAGACGCCGCGCGTCGCCCCGGCGAACACCGCGGCGGCGACGGCGATCACGATGCCGGCCACGATCAACACGGCCCCGAGGGCCGTGCCGCCGACCGAGCCGGTCGCCAGCGCGTACACGCCGAGGCCGGCGATCACCGCGCCGACGATCATCACGACGGTCGAGATGCCACCGATCACGAGGTTGCCCGTGACCTGCTGACCCCAGCGGCGCTTGAACAGGTTGGCCGAGCGCTTGATCGCAGCGATCGGGCCGATGCCTTCGAGCGCGACCACCGGGATGACGAGGAACGTGACGAGGCCCCAGATCGCCGAGCCGAGGCCGGCGGCGATGCGTCCGGCCGTGCCACCTCGGTCGCGCAGGATCGAGAAGGCGATCGACACCAGTGCCGAGACGAGCGCCCAACCGGCGATCTGCGGGATGCGGTGGCGTGCGATGCCGCGCGCTGCGGCCAGATCGGGTTCGCGCCCCTCGAGCGCGTCGTTGGCGGCAGCGGCCAGGATCACGTTGTAGTAGATGACGATGAACGACGCGAGGTAGGAGCCGGCGGCGATCAATCCGTATCCGACGTACGTGGTGGCGTCGGCGTCGCCGCTCGCGAGGAAGATCCCGGGCCCCCCGAGCAGGACGAACGCGACGAGCGCGAGAATGCCGCCGACCAGCGGGAGGCGAGCCAGCCGGGGGTTCGAGCGCACCACGCTCCACGCCTTCTTGGTGAGCTCCCAACCCTGACGAATTCGCTGGAACATGCTCACAACGTACCGCCGCGCGGCGTGAAGTAGCCGTCGAGGCTCGCCGCGCCCGGCGCGAGGTCGCTCCACTCCGATTCGAAAGAGAGCGTGGCGATCGCACCGGTCGGGAACTTGGCCGCCATCCGCGTTCGTGTCTCGGCGTCGCCGCTGCCGGCGAGTGCGAGCGCGAGGTCGTGCACGCCCGGGTTGTGGCCGACGAGCAGCACGCCACGAACGTCGTCGTCGAGCGACCGCAGCCGGTCGACGAGCATCGACGAGCTCGCGCCGTACAGCGCGTCGTCCACCAGGACCTCGATGTCGCCGGGGAACGCCTCACGGATCTCGTCGAGCGTGTCGACGGTTCGCCGGGCCGACGAGCACAGCACGAGGTCCGGAGGTCGGCCCGCGCCGAGATGATCCCGCATCCGCGCCAGTGCATCGATGCCCCGAGGTGCCAGTGGCCGCTCGTGGTCGGCGAGCGACTCGTCGCTCCAATCGGACTTCGCATGCCGCACGATCACGATCCGACGCACCGGACCATCCTCCGTCGCGCG
>NZ_JASJCS010000148.1 GCF_030065885.1 Ilumatobacter sp.
GTCCGCTTCGACGGACGCACCTCGGGCCGGGCGTTGGCCGGCTCCTTCTTGCCCGACTTCTTGGCCTTGGCCTCGGCGCGACGCTCGCCGTTCTTCTTGGCATCGGCCATGTCGCGTCGAGCCTGGGCGAACGGGCTCGTGCCGCCACCGTCCTTCTTGGCGAGCTCGCGCGCCTCGTTGCTCGCCGCCTGGGCCAGCCGTCCGAGCGACTCGTCACCCGAGTAGAAGCGCTTGGTGATGTAGAACTGCTGCAGGATGCGCAGCACCGACTGGACGATGTAGTACACGACCAGGCCGAGCAGGAAGAAGATCTGGAACACGGCGAACACGACCGGCAGGTACTGCATCAGCTTCTGCTGGGCCGGCGACATCGTCGGGCTGACGGCGGCGCGGGCGGCGACCATGCGCTGCTGGAAGAAGTACAGACCGCCGAGGAACACGACGAGCAGTGCGTAGATCAACCCGCGGGTGAAGTCCTCGCCGAGCATCTCGGCGGGGGAGAGCGAGAGGTCGAGGCCGAGCGAGTCCATCTCGTCCTGCCGGACGAGCGACTGATAGAGGTCGGAGGACTCCGAGAGGTACCGGGGGAAGAACCCGATCGTCTCCGTCTCAGGTGCGCCGCCGGCATTCAGGACCGCCCGGGCGACGAGCTCGTTGCCGCCCGACGGCCGGTAGGTCATGCCGGTCAGGATCCGGAACATGATGATGAACACCGGCATCTGCGCCAGGAGCGGCAGGCACGAGGACATCGGGTTGACCTTGTGCTCCTGGTAGAGCTTCATCATCTCTTCGTTGAGCTTCTGGCGGTCGGTGCGGTACTCCGCCTGGAGCTTGCGCATCTCGGGGGCCAGGCGCTGCATCTCGAGCATCCCCTTGGTGCTCTTCAGGATCAGCGGTGTGACGAGGATCATCACGAGCACCGCGATGAGGCCGATCGCGAGGGCATAGTTCTGTGTGATGGCGTACAGCCAGGCGAGCACGGAACCGGGGACTTCGAACACGGGGTCAGCCTTCCTGACGGCGACCGCGGCGACGGTCATGGGGGAGCGGCACGGGATCGAACCCCGAGGGCCCGAACGGACGGCAGCGGAGCAGGCGGCGAACGGTCAGCCACAGCCCGCGGCCCGAGCCGTGGATGAGGATCGCGTCGTGGCCGTACTCGGAACACGACGGGAAGAAGCGGCACGGGGACGGACGACCCTCGGCACCACGTTGGTAGCCGACGATCGCCCGCAGCATCAGGCGCTGGAGGCCGGTGGGAGTTGCTGGAGCAGCAAGGTCAGCTCCGTCCGCAGTTGGTCGAACGTCAGTTCGACTGCCTTCGGTGTCGCACCGATGAGCAGGAGCGACGGCTGACGCGGCTGCGCCCGGTCGAACTCGACGAGCAGCACCCGGAGTCGTCGGCGGAGCCGGTTGCGGGTCACCGCCGAGCCGAGCGCGCGCGTGATCGCGAACGCCACGGACGTCGAGGTCGAGTCGGGATCGGGACACCAGGTGCACCAGAGGGCCGGACGGCGGATTCGCGTGCCGTGAGCCGCCAACCGTTCGAAGGCGGCCCGCTCGCGGATCCGACGGATCAAGCCGACAGGCGGGCGCGGCCCTTGGCGCGGCGGTTCTTGATGACCGAACGGCCGGCACGAGTGCTCATGCGAGCCCGGAATCCGTGCTTCTTCGCCCGGCGGTGGGTGTTGGGTTGATAGGTTCGCTTCACGGTCGTCCTCCTCGAGCGCCTGGCTCGGCACGGTGCCAGGCTGCCACGATCTGATGCAGGTGCTGATGCACGTCAAGCCGGCGACCGGCCGGCCGCATCTCGACCTGGCAAGGCTAGGGGGCGAATCGCACCCGCGCCAACCACCGCCGAACCCGTGAATTCCCCGGCGGTTGGCGTTCTTTGGAGGCCCTCGGCAATCGTGCTATGTTGCTCCGCCTGCACTGACTCCGGTCCGTTGTCCACACCTGTGGACAAGCGTGTGGACGCCAGTGCGTGAGGGTCCCGGAGGTTCCGCGGTGAGTGATCAAGACGAGGTGTGGGCGGCGGTGGCGCAGCTGCTCCGTGCCCAGCTCACCGAGTCGGTCTGGCTCTCCACGTTCGCCGAGGTCGTACCCCAGGTCGACGGTGATCATCAGCGCCTCGTCATCCAGGTGCCGAGCACCCTCGCCCGCGACCGGATCCTGACCCGCTACCTCCCGCTCATCACCGACGCGATGCACGACATCGGGGCCGGCGAACGTCAGTTCGACGTGATCATCGGCGCCGAACCGCACGCTCCCGACACCGCCGAGATCGTGGCGATCACCCCGTCGACGCCCCCGCCGGCCCGTGACACCACCACCGCCGTCACCGACCCCGCGACCGCGACGATGACCGACGCGCTCGACGAGGCCGGCCTCAATCCCCGGTACACGTTCGAGACCTTCGTGAAGGGCGCCTCCAACCAGTTCGCGCTGGCGGCCGCCTTGCGGGTCGCCGAAACGCCCGCCCGCAGCTACAACCCCCTCTTCATCTACGGGTCGGCCGGGCTCGGCAAGACCCACCTGCTGCACGCGATCGGCCACTACGTGCACAGCAACTACCAGCACCACGTCGTGCGGTACGTCTCGACCGAGACGTTCATGAACGAGTACGTCGACGCGATCCGATCGAACTCGATGGCCGGCCTCCGCCGCCGCTACCGCGAGATCGACGTCCTGCTCATCGACGACGTCCAGTTCCTCGAGGGCAAGGAAGGCCTCCAGGAGGAGTTCTTCCACACGTTCAACTCCCTGCACGGTGCGAACAAGCAGATCATCATCTCCTCGGACCGGATGCCCGATGCGATCCCGACGCTCGAGGAACGGCTGCGAGGGCGCTTCAAGTGGGGGCTGATCACCGACATCCAGCCGCCCGACCTCGAGACGCGGCTGGCGATCCTCCGCAACAAGTCCGAACGCGAGAAGGTCCAGGTGCCGGCCGAGACCCTCGAGTTCATCGCCACCAAGATCTCGACCAACATCCGCGAGCTCGAAGGTGCCCTCATCCGCGTGACCGCCTACGCCAGCCTGAGCGGCGAGCCGATCACCACGGACCTCGCTCAACAGCAGCTCGCCGACCTGCTCACCGACACCGAGCCGAAGCCCCGCACCGAGGACGAGCTCCTCGCCGACATCGCCGAGATCCTGGGGTTCGAGGTCGAGGCGCTCAAGGGCAAGAGCCGGCAGCGACCGCTGGTGACTGCGCGGCAGATCGCGATGTACGTGTTCCGCGAGCAGACCGACCTGAGCTATCCGAGCATCGCCCGCCTGTTCGGCGGCCGCGACCACACCACGGTGATCCACGCCGTCGAGAAGATCCAGCGCCAGATGGGCGAGCGCAAGATGATCTACGAGCAGGTCACCGACGTCGTCCAGAAGCTCAAGCTGTGAAGGCCGCGACGACGACCGTGCACCCACACCAGGTGTGGACAGCGCGCTGGACAACCGGATGTCGGCTGGTGGATACCGGACGTTCATCCACCGAATCACACGCGCGTCATCCGCGACCTGGGGACGAACGTGGACAACGGCGCGCGGCGACGCGCGGCCTCTACGCTGGGGGAACGTTGGGTTGTCCCCAATCCACAGCCCCTACTACTGCTTCTAATTCGATACATCACACATTGGGGAGAAGGGCGGCACTGTGAAGTTCCGTTGTGAGCGAGAGATCCTGGCCGAAGCGTTGGCGACCGCCGGCAGAGCGGCGACGAGCCGGACCGGCACGTTGCCCGTGCTGTCGGGAGTCCGGCTCGACGTCGCCGACGAGATGTTGACGGTCACCGGCACCGACCTGGAACTGACGATCAGGCTGTCGGTACCGGTCCACAGCGACGGCGACGGTTCGGCCGTGGTGCCGGCCCGCCTGGTGGCCGACATCGTGAAGGCGCTGCCGGCCGGTGCGGTCGAGGTCAGCCTCGACGACGAGGAGATGTCGATCAGCGCCGGACGCTCGCAGTTCTCGGTGCGGCCGCTGTCGTTGAGCGACTATCCCGCGCAGGTCGAGCCCGACGCCGAACCGGTCACGCTCGCCAGCGAGCTCGTCGGCAACGCGCTGCGGCAGGTGGTGCGTGCCGCGTCGACCGATGATGCACGTGCCGTGCTCACGGGTGTGCTGATCGAGTCCGACGACGAGGGCCTCAAGATGGTCGCCACCGACTCGTACCGGCTGGCCGTCCGCGATCTGCCCCAGTCCTCGATGCTGGCCGCCGGCCAGAAGGTGCTGGTGCCGAGTCGCGCGCTGGCCGAGCTCCAGCGCATCCTGACCGATGGTGACGAGCTGACGGTCCGACTGGGGGCACGAGAGGCGGTCTTCGAAGCCGCCGGCACCCGACTGACCACCCGGCTCATCGAGGGCGAGTACCCCAACACCCGCAACTTGCTGCCGACGTCGTATCCGAACCTGTTGACCGTCGGCCGCGACGCGATGCTCGAGGCCCTGCGACGGGTGAAGATCCTCGCCCAGGACTCGACACCGGTGCGGCTGACGCTCGGCGCCGAGACCCTGCAGCTGACCGCGATCACCCAGGACGTCGGCAACGCCGCCGAGGAGATCGATGCGTCGTACGACGGTGCCGAGATGACGATCGCGTTCAACCCGGACTACCTGGCGTCGGGGATCGAGGCGGTCGAGGGCGACGAGGTGACGCTGGCGACGATGGACCCGATGAAGCCGGCGGTGCTGCGCGGCGTCGGCCACGACGACTACCTCTACCTCCTCATGCCCGTTCGCGTGCCGTAGGCGGTCCGGTTCGCCCGATCGCGGCGTTGCGATTCACCGCTCGTTGCCCCGAGGCAACTCGGGTTCTCGCGCCTTGCGCTCGAGCGAACCGATCCCGCCTCAGGTGTTCAAGAACCGCGGCCGCCAAATGTGTGCGTCGGTGGGGCGATCATGGCGGCGGCGTTGCGTCTCGCCGCTCGCTGACCGCAGTCAGCTCGGGCTCGTCGCGCCTTGCCGTCGCACGATTCGATCCCCGCTCAGCCCCATGGTCGCGACCGCTCGACGCGTGCGTCGGTGGGGGCGGTCACGACCATCGCGTTGCGGCTCGCCGCTCGCTGCCACGACGCACGACCGGGATCGGGTCACTCGGTCACTCGTCGCTGAGGGCGTCGAGCCACTCGCCCCAGAAGAACTTCCATGCCGGCAGCTCGTCGACGGTCGTGAGGCGTTCGTGGCTGACCGTCACCTTGGTGCGGCCGTCCGCCTTCGGCTCGATGGTGAACAGGGCGCTGCCGGGGCCGATCGCGATCCGCACCGCCTTCGACGTCGGCTTGGAGCGCAGCTCGGTGTCGTGGCCGGGGAAGAGGTCGCTCCGCGCGTCCGCATCGAACAACAGCGCACGCAGCTCGTCAGCGGCCACCGGCACCGTCTTGGACTTGCCGGCGGTGAACGTGCCGTCGGCCATCTGATTCGGGAGGCGTCGGCCCGTGATCCGCTCCCACCCGCCGGTGATCGCCTGCGCCCACCAGTACGTCACGTCGTACCGGTCGTGCACGTGGGTGGCCACGGCCGCATGGCCGCCGGTGTGACCGGGCCAGGCGTCGATCAGGTCGCACCTCTCGTCCCAACCACGGCCGGTCGCGGCGCGGACGCGCTCGTCGTTCATCTCGGGCTCCGACATCCACACCGGCCCGCCCGCCGCCCGCTCGCCGTCGAGCAGCGATCGCCGGGCCGAGGCGTAGCGCTCCCCGGTCGTGGCCATGCGGGCGCGCACCCGCTTCTTGAAGGATTCCTGCTGGGTCATCTCAACCGTCTCTCCGTGCCGCGGCGGCGCGCGACCGACGGCCCACGCTCGTCGACCGCGGCCCGGGCACGCCGGTCGGATCGAAACCAGGATCATGCCGAGCACTCGAGGTCCCCTTTGCCTGCTCGACACCGGTGGCGTGGGCACCGGACGCAGGTGAGGCGTGGCACGCCGCCGACGCCGAAGCTAGCACTCCCCGGTGGACGTGGTGTCGCCCCCGGAACGCCGTCGCCGGCGACACAGGGCGCCGGCAGGGATTCGGTCGATCAGAGGCCGGCGAGCAGGCTGGCCAGCGCGATGAGCACGACCGGGACTGCGAGGTGCGCGACGATGTAGCCGGCGCGACGACCCGCCGGTCGGCAGCGCCTGACGATCACCACCCCGGAGGTGACGTAGGCGACGCCGGCCGCCGCTGCACCCACGGCGCCGCCGAGGAGCGCGGCGCCCAGGTCACACCACATCTCGCTCGGGCTGCAGTCGTTCGCAGCTGCGACGGCCGTGAGCGCACCGAGTGGGATCCCGGTGACGAGCGCGACGACCGAACTGACGAGCGCCGCCACGCCGACGAGCGCGAGCGGGTGAGCGAGGCGGTCGGGCGAGGGCGCGGCCTCTGCTCGCGGGGTCGGCGGGGGCAAGGGCGTGTGAACTGGCATGCGTCCATGGTGAGCGAGCCGGGCGAAGACCGCCATCGGGCGAATCCCCCAGCGACGCCTGGGGTCCACCTGCACGGCCGCGCTCCGGCTGCGAGCATGGGGTGATGGCGATCCGCGGGGTGGTGTTCGACCTGTTCCACACGCTGGTCGACACCGAACACCTGCGTCCGCCGGGCTACCACGTGACGCACCCGATCGCCGAGCTGCTCGGTCTCGACCTCGAGCCGCTCCGGCGGTGGTGGCACACGACCTCCGACGAGCGCGAGACGACGCCGGTCGATCTCGTCGACCTCGTGCAGCGCTACCTCGGGCCGTCGGGGCGGACGCTGACACCGGTCGAGCGGACCCGGATCGACGGGTACCTCGGCGTCGCCCGCGACGACGTGCTCCGCCACCCGGAGCCCGAGATGGTGGCGCTCGTCGGCCGACTCGTCGCCGACGCGCGTGTCGGTGTGCTCAGCAACTGCTACGAGCGAGAAGTGCGGTGCTGGCCCGAGTCGCCGTTCGCGCCGCTGGTGCACGGCTTCGTCCGGTCGTGCGACATCGGCGTCATGAAGCCCGCGGCGGACGCCTACCGGGCCGCCCTCGACCCGCTCGGCATCCCGGCGAGCGAGGCCGTGTACGTCGGCAACGGGGCGAGCGACGAGCTCGCCGGCGCCGCCCGGTTCGGGTTCGCGGGTGTGATCCACTGCAACGTGTTCGACCGCTCGAACGGTCTCGTCGACGAACCCGAGCAGCGCCGCCGGGCCGCCCAGAGCGACGTCAGCGTCGACACGATCGTGGCGCTCGAGGGCGCGCTCGGCACCTGGCTCTGAGCCCTCCCCGACGTGGCGCGTTCCCGATCCGCGGGCGCGCCGAACCGTAGGCTTGGCCGGCCATGATCGTCGAGAAGCTGGAGCTGACGGACTTCCGGAACTACGAGTCGGCGTCGTTCGATCTCACCCCGGGGGTCACGGCGGTGCTCGGGCAGAACGGTCAGGGGAAGACGAACTTCGCCGAGGCGCTCGCCTACCTGGCCACCTTGACGAGCTTCCGCGGCGCACCTCCGGACGCGTTGATGCGCGCCGGCGCCGGCGCCGCCGTCATCCGGGCCACGGTGCGCGACGACGACGGGCGGGAGGTGCTGATCGAGGCCGAACTGTCGCGGACCGGCCGGAACCGCGTGCAGGTCAACCGCCAGAAGCTGGCCCGGACCCGCGACCTGCTGGGCGCGCTCCGGGTCAGCGTCTTCGCGCCCGACGACCTCGTGATCGTCAAGGGTGGGCCGGGCGAGCGCCGGCGGTTCCTCGACGACGCGCTCGTGGCGCTGGCGACGAAGTACGACGCGGTGCGCCTCGAGCTCGATCGCGTCGTTCGGCAGCGAAACGTGCTGCTCAAGCAGGCCGGCGGCCGGTTGACCGACGAGATCGCCGTGACCCTCGACGTGTGGGACGCACGCTTCGCCGAGGTCGGCGACCAGCTCGGCTACGCCCGCGCAACGCTCG
The DNA here is from genome assembly GCF_030065885.1 of Ilumatobacter sp. Taxonomy (GTDB): domain Bacteria; phylum Actinomycetota; class Acidimicrobiia; order Acidimicrobiales; family Ilumatobacteraceae; genus Ilumatobacter. The sequence goes on from NZ_JASJCS010000148.1 coordinate 7,891, forward strand.
TCGCACGATGTCGACCGATGGTCGCCGAGGCCTACGAACAGCTGGCCGGGGAGCCGGCCGCGGTCGAGCTGGAGTACGAGCCTGACTGGCGCCGCGCCGGGCTCGCGGCCGCCTTGTCCGATGCTCGCGAGGCCGACGTGCGGCGCGGGGTCTCGACGGTCGGACCGCACCGCGACGAGGTCTCGATCGGACTCGACGGTCTCCCCGCGCGAACCCACGCGTCGCAGGGCGAGCAGCGAACGCTGGCGCTCGCGCTCCGGCTCGCCGCCCATCGCCTGGTCGCCGAGCGGACCGAGTCGACGCCCGTGCTCGTGCTCGACGACGTGCTGTCCGAGCTCGATCCGGAACGGGCGACGGCGCTGCTCGCCAACCTGCCCGCCGGGCAGGTCGTCATCACGTCGGCGTCGCCGTTGCCGCCCGCGGCGCGACCCGCACGCACGCTCGAGATCCGAGGCGGTACGGTCGTCGCCGACCGGTGAACGTCGGCTGCGACGCGTTCATCCGGGTCCGTGCCATGAACGACCGCGATCCGATCCCGCTCTCGACGTCACTCGACGGCGTCGTCAGATCGCTGCGCGGCCCCAGTCGCGAGACAGTGGGTGGCCTGTTCGGACGGTGGGACGAGGCGGTCGGCGCTCAGGTGGCCGAACACGTGCAGCCGGTCAAGCTCGACGGCGGCGTGCTGGTGGTCGAGGTCGACGACCCGGCGTGGGCCACGCAGGTGAAGTTCCTCGGCGGCACGATCATCGAGCGCCTCGCGGAGGTCGCCGAGGTCCGCGTCGATCGGATCGAGGTGCGCGTCGATCGCCGCAACGCACGCGGCGCCCGCCGCGATCGCTGAACCCTGAGGCGCCTGGGGCGCCTGCGATCACTCCGACTCGGTGCTGACGTTGCCGGCTTCGTTGATGGCGTCGGTGAGCCAGCTGACCAGGGGAGGGCCCGCCACTGCACCGACGACGAGGGCGCCGGCCGCCACGCCGATCTTGATCTTGCGGCTCTTGGCCTTGCGCTCGGCCCGGATGGCCGCCGCGCGCAGCTGTGACTCCGACGGTGCGCTCTTCTCGGGCATCAGGTGCGCCATCGGATGCCGCGGTTCGGCCGGCTCGGACAGCGTCGTGGGATCGATCTCGGGACCCTCGCCGACCGGCGCGGACTGCTCGACGACCGGTTCGGACGCCGTGTCCGGAAGCTCCGGCGCGACCTGGGGCAGGCTCGGGGCGTCGTCGTCCAGCGCGACCGGCGTGGGCGCCGCCGGTGCCTCCGGCTGTGCCACGGGCGCCGGTGCGGCGATCGGCGCGGTGGCGAGCCGCGGCGCCTCGCCGTCGAGCATCAGGTCGAGGCGCTGGGCCGGCGCCGGCGCGGCAGCGGGTGCGTCAGGCGCGACGGAGAGGGTCGGCAACGCCGGCTCTGCCGGGCCCGGCGCGGGCATGGCGGGCGCGTCCGGGGCCGGTGCGGCCGGCGCCGCGGGCGCCGCCATGTCGGGCGCCGGGAGTGCGGGCGCGGGCATCGCCTGGGGGTCGGGCAGGCTCGGGGGAGTCGAATCGTCGACGGCGATGTCGGTCATG
>NZ_JASJCS010000149.1 GCF_030065885.1 Ilumatobacter sp.
CCACATCGGTCAGATCGAGGCTGCCGAAGTCGACCGGTTCCCACGTGCCGTCGGTCCCGGCGTGCCAGAGCATCGGCTGTCGATCGTCGATGCGGTCGCCGATCGCGCCGATCCCGTCGTCCCAGGAGAACATCGTGTGCAACCAGAGGCCCGCCGGCAACGCAGCCTCGGAACGCGTCCACGTCTCACCGTCGGTGGAGCGCCACGTGTAGATCTGCTGCCGTGCCGGTGGCGCCGACGCCACGCCGACCACCACGTACTCGCCACCGGCGAGGCGGGTGTAGACGAGCGAGACCGGGTTGCCGTCCGGCTGCTCGAGCCACGTCGTGGTCCACTCGACGTCGAGGCGCGGCACCCGGGTGAGCATCGAGACCTCGATGTCGCCGAGCGCCTCGCTCGGCAGCGGCGGCGCGGATGCGACGATGACGGTCGTCGTCGGCGCGATGGTGGTCGGCGCCGGTGCCCGACTCGTCGTCGGCGAGGGCTCGATCGTCGCTACCGTCGTCGGTGTGTCGAGCGTCGCCGAGTCGTCGCTCGACGAGCACGCTCCGCAGGCCAGGACCAACACCACCGCCGCACCGCAACGACGCGCAGACCGACGTCGATCGACCTTCATGGGAACCTCCCTTCAGCGCGGGGGAACCTCCCTCTGCTTCCAGTGTCGGCACCGTCGCGCCGCATCGCCAGAGCCCTCGGTCACATCGGGCGGTGCTTGCCGGCGACGACGATCCCAGGGGCGACCGGCACACCCGGTGGGTAACGTCTGCGGCGATGGGGAGCGCTGACGACGACCGGCACGGCGACGGGTCGACCGACATCCTGCGGCCGCACGCCGAGGTGCAGTACGCCGCCGAGCTGGCTGCCCTCGACGCGTGCGACGACCGCGAGCGGCCTCCGAACTGGCGGTTGTCGCCGTGGGCGGTCGTCGCGTACCTGATGGGTGGCGAGCTCGCCGACGGCACCGTCGTGAGCCCGAAGTACGTCGGCAAGCGGCGGCTGATGGAGATCGCCGTGGCCACGCTCGCGACCGACCGGGCGCTCCTGCTGCTGGGCGTGCCGGGTACCGCGAAGACGTGGGTGAGCGAGCACCTCAGCGCCGCGATCAGCGGCAACTCGACACTGCTCGTGCAGGGCACCGCCGGCACCACCGAGGAGACGTTGCGCTACGGGTGGAACTACGCCCGGTTGCTCGCCGACGGGCCGAGCGAGGCCGCGCTCGTGCCGAGCCCGATCTACCGGGCCATGCAGACCGGTGCCATCGCGCGGGTCGAAGAGCTGACCCGGATGCCGTCCGACGTGCAGGATGCGCTGGTCACCGCCCTGTCCGAGAAGTCGATGCCGATCCCCGAGCTCGACTCGGAGGTGGCGGCGGCCCGGGGCTTCAACCTGATCGCCACCGCCAACGACCGTGATCGCGGCGTCAACGATCTGTCCTCGGCGCTCCGGCGGCGGTTCAACACCGTGGTCCTGCCGCTTCCCGAGTCGGCCGACGAGGAGATCGCCATCGTCGCCCAGCGCGTGAACGAGCTCGGCACGGCGCTGTCGCTGCCGGCGATCGCCCCCGCGGCCGACGAGATCCGCCGCATCGTCACCGTCTTCCGCGAGCTGCGCGAGGGGGTGACCGCCGACGGTGCCACCAGCCTCAAGGTGCCGTCGGGCACGCTGTCGACGGCCGAGGCGATCTCGGTCGTCACCAATGGGTTGTCGCTGGCCTCGCACTTCGGCACCGGGTCGCTGTCGGCCGACGACGTGGCGGCCGGGGTCGTCGGGGCCGTGGTCCGCGATCCGGTGCACGACGGCGTGGCCTGGCGCGAGTACCTCGAAGGCGTCGTCGCAGAACGTGACGGCTGGGGCGACTTCTACGAGGCCTGCCGAGCGCTCGACTGAGGGGCGCCGTCGCATGTCGCTGCACCTGCTGGGCGTCCGGCACCACGGCCCCGGATCGGCGCGTTCGGTCGAGCGGGCGCTCGACGAGCTGCAGCCCTCGATCGTGCTGGTCGAGTCACCGGCCGAGACCACGTCCGCCTTCGCGTGGGTCGGTGACGAGGGTCTCCTGCCACCCGTGGCGCTGCTCGGCCATGTCGTCGACGAGCCGCACCGCGCCGTGTTCGCCCCGCTGGCGTCGTTCAGCCCCGAGTGGTGTGCGATCCGGTGGGCGAACCACCACGGCGTCGCCGTCGAGGCGATCGACCTCCCGCTCGCCACCACGCTGGCCGCCGGCCGCGACGACGATCAGATCATCCGGGGTGATGCCCCGGTCGACCCGCTCGGGGCACTCGCAGCCGCAGCAGGCGAGCCCGACGCCGAGCGCTGGTGGGACGACGTGATCGAGCATCGCGGCGACGGTGTGCCGGCGTTCGACGCCGTTGCCGAAGCGATGGCCGCCGTGCGGTCGGGCACGGTGCCGTCGGCCTCCGAAGCGCGGCGCGAGGCGCACATGCGCAAGCGGATCAGGGCGGCGCTGAAGGAGGGCCACGACGTCGTCGTGGTGGTGTGCGGTGCGTGGCACGTGCCCGCGCTCGACGTCACGGGCACCGCGGGCGCCCCGACCACCATGGCCGCTCCGACCGCCACGGCCGACGCAGCGACGCTGCGCGGGTTGCCGAAGGTGAAGGTGGCGGTGAGCTGGGTGCCGTGGACGCACGAGCGGCTGGCGAGCGCCACCGGCTACGGCGCGGGGGTTCGGTCCCCGGGCTGGTACGACCACGTGTTCCGGTATCCCGGCCCCGAGGGCGTCGCCCGCTTCTTCGTCGATGCCGCAACCGTGCTGCGCGCCGCCGACATGCCCGCCTCACCCGACCACCTGATCGCCGCCACCCGGCTCGCCGACACGCTGGCGACCATGCGCGGCCGGCCGCGCCCCGGCCTCGACGAGGTCCTCGACGCGGCCGACACCGTGATGGGTGGCCTGCCGCTGGTCCGCCGCCGGCTCGTCGTCGGCTCGTCGATCGGCACCGTGCCCGACGGTGCGCCACAGGTGCCGCTGGCCCGCGACCTGGCGCAGCGGCAGCGGTCCGTCAGGCTCAGACCCGACGCCGACGAGCGGGTCGTCGAGCTCGACCTGCGGACCCCGAACGGCTTGCGCCGCTCCCACCTCATCCACCAGCTGAACGCGATCGGCGTGCCGTGGGGAACGCTCGAGGCCGGCCGCGGATCGAGCGGCACGTTCCGCGAGACGTGGCGGCTGGTCTGGCGGCCCGAGTGGTCGATCCGGGTCATCGAGTTCGCCGGTCACGGCACCACCGTCGAGCAGGCGGCGGGCAACCGGTTGACCGATCGGGCGCGCGACGCCGACAGTCTGGTCGACATCGCCCGCGCGCTCGATCAGGCGCTGCTCGCCGCGCTGCCCGACGCCATCGACCCGATCGTGCACGTGCTGGCCACCAGGGCCGCGAACGACCCCGACATCGGCCAGCTGATGGCCGCGCTCGCTCCGCTGGCCGAGGCGCAGCGCTACGGCGACGTCCGCTCGACCGACGCGAGGGCGATCGAGTCGGTGTTCGACGGGCTCGTCGTGCGCGTGCTCGCCGGCCTCGCACCGGCGTGTGCATCGCTCGACGACGATGCGGCGGCCGTGATGGTCGAACGGATGAGCCGCATGCAGCATGCGCTGTCGTTGGTCGACCACCGGGCGCGCGAGCGCGCCTTTCCCGAGGTGCTGGCGCAGCTCGCCGACGCCAAGGGGCACGGCCGGGTGCAGGGCCGAGCGTCGCGGCTGCTGCACGACAGCGGCCACTGGGTGTCGCGCCGGGTCGAGCAACGGCTCGGCCGAGCGCTGTCGCCGGGCACGCCGCCGCCTGCGGGGGCCGCGTTCGTCGAGGGCTTCCTGGCGGGCAGCGGCACGGTGCTCGTGCACGACGCCGAGCTCCGCGCGGTGGTCGACCGGTGGCTGTCGTCGCTGACCGGCACCGCCTTCGACGAGACCGTGCCGCTGCTGCGGCGCACGTTCGGGTCGTTCGAAGCGGCCGAGCGCCGACAGCTCGGGCGGTTGATCGCCGGCGCGGAGCGTGAGCCGGCGGCGGGGTTCGGGCCCGACGTCGACGAGGCGCGGATGTGGCAGGCGCTCGTCACGGTGCGTCACATGCTCGGCCTGCCGGAGGCGAACCGGTGAGCGGCGACGACGTGTTCCTGCGCGTGTCCGAGGGCGAACGATTGCGGCGTTGGCGACTCGTGCTCGGGGGCGGGGACGCCGATGGCGTCGGCACCGATCTGGCGGGCGACGACGCTCGCATCGACGCCGCGCTGGCGGCGGTCTACGACACCGACGGCGACGATCGCCGATCGAGCGGACGCGGGTCGGGGCGCGGCGGTGGTCTCGGCCGGTCGGCGCCCCGTGTCGCCCGGTGGCTCGGCGACATCCGGACCTACTTCCCGAAGCCGATCGTGCAGGTCATGCAGCGCGACGCCATCGAACGCCTCGACCTCCGCCAGCTGCTGCTCGAGCCCGAGCTGCTCGAGACCATCGAACCCGACGTGCATCTCGTGACGCTCCTGGTCGAGCTCAACCACCTGCTGCCCGACGAGACCAGGGCGACGGCGCGGCAGGTCGTCGCAACGGTGCTGGCCGAGCTCGAAGAGCGACTCACCGACCGCACCCGGACGGCGGTCCACGGTGCGCTGGCCCGGGCCAACCGGTCGCGGCGCCCGCGTGCGGGCGACGTCGACTGGCTGCGCACGGTGCACGCCAACCTCCGGCACTACCAGCCGCAGTACGGCACGGTCGTCCCCGAGCGGTTGATCGGGTTCGGTCGCCGCCAGCGCAGCCTCGCCCGCGACGTCGTGATCGCCGTCGACCAGTCGGGCTCGATGGCCGACAGCGTCGTGTACGCATCGCTGTTCGGCGCCGTGCTCGCCCAGCTGCCGGCCCTGCGCACGCAGCTCGTCGCGTTCGACACGGCGGTCACCGATCTCACGCCGGTGCTGCACGACCCGGTCGACGTGTTGTTCGGCGTGCAGCTCGGCGGCGGGACCGACATCGCCCAGGCGCTGGGGTACTGCCGCCGGCTGATCACCCGCCCGACCGACACCGTCGTCGTCCTGATCAGCGACCTGTTCGAGGGCGGCAACCTCGATCTGCTGCGAGCCCGGGCGGCCGAGCTCGTGCGATCCGGCGTGACCGTGCTCTGCCTGTTGGCGCTGAGCGACGAGGGCGCCCCGGTGCACGACCAGGTGGTGGCAGCCGATCTCACTGCGCTCGGCGCCACGGTGATGGCCAGCACGCCCGACGAGTTCCCCGACGTGCTGGCGCGGGCGCTCGAGCGTTCGCTGCCGACATCCCCGTCATCCTCGTCGTCGTCGGCGTCGTCGTCGTTGCCGTCATCGGGGTGATGCCCACTAACGTGTCGCCCACTATGGGCCAGCTCGTCGGAGTCGTCGAAAAGCCGAGCAGCACCCCGGGCGTGGTGCGCTTCGAGCTCAATCGGTCGTTGTCCGGCATGGGTCACGAACGGTTCGCTTCGATGCTCGACGCCGACGGGGACACGCCGTCGGCGGCGCTGGCGCGGCAGCTGTTCGCATCGGGCCGGGTCGCTGCCGTGCACGTGTACGGCAACATCGTCACCGTCGACCTCGAGAAGGGCTACGACTCCGAGGGCCTCGCCGACATCGTCGTCGAGATGTACCGCTACTGGAAGCCCGGTGTCGAGCCGCCCTCCTTCGAGGATCTCCAGCCGGACGAACCGGCGGCCGAGCCCGCCGGCGACGGCGGGGGAGGCGCGGAGCTGTCCGAGGCCGCGAAGCGCGTCCCGCCGCATCTGCTCGAGCGCAGCCGCGCCGCCCGTGAGCGCTGGAAGGCGAAGCAGGGCGGCTGACGGCGCGGCCCGACCCGGCCGTCGGCGCCCTGACGCAGCATCGCCGACTGTCGAGCAGAGTCGGGCACGGTCACGCAGACGGCCGGTGCCGCCCGTACGTTGAGCCTCGTGTCCGAGGGGGTACTGACACTGCAGGAGGCGGCCGACGAGCTCGGCGTGCACTACATGACCGCCTACCGGTACGTCCGTCTCGGGCAACTCGAGGCGTACAAGGCCGGTGGGGGGTGGCGGGTGCCGGCCGAGGTGCTCGACGCCTTCCGGCGACACCGAGCCGAGCAACCCACCGGGGGGCACAAGACCGCACCCTGGAGCGAGCGCCTCGAGTCGCGGCTCGTCGCCGGTGATGCGGCCGGCGCATGGAGCGTGGTCGAGGCGGCGATGACGGCGGGCACGAGCGTCAGCGGCGTGTACCTCGAGATGCTCACCCCCGCGATGCGTTCGATCGGCTCCCGGTGGGAGTCCGGAGAGATCGACATCTCGATCGAGCATCGTGCCTCGGGGATCGCGACGCGCCTGATCGGCCGGCTCGGCTCGCGTTGCGTGCGCCGCGGCCGTTCCCGCGGCACGGTCGTCATGGGCGCGCCGGTCGGGGAACGGCACGGCATCGTCGTGGCCGTGCTGGCCGATCTGCTCCGGCTCGCCGGATGGGACGTGTCGGACCTGGGTGCCGACACCCCGAGCAGCTCCTTCGTGGCGGCGGCGACCACCACCGACGACCTGGTGGCGGTCGCGCTGTCGGTCACGCACCCCGAGCACCTCGAGGCCTGTGCCGAGGCGTGCGCAGCGCTCCGCGACGCCGGGCTGGGCGTGCCGGTCATCGTCGGCGGCCAGGCCATCCGAGACGAGCAGCACGCGCAGGAGCTGCATGCCGACACAGCGGCATGCGGGGTGTCCGAGATGATCTCGCTGCTCGACGGGTTGCGGGGCGGCGCCGAGCACTGACGTCGAGCCGATCACCACTGGCGTGATCGAACATTTGTTCGTAGAATGAGCTGGTGGTCACCACCCTCGCCGCTCTGGCGCCTCGCCGCGATCGATGCATCCCCGTCGTCGATGCACTGGCGCACGGCCTGCCCGACGGCGGCTTGCAGCGTGGGAGGGTGGTCGGGTGCGCCGGCCCGGCGGCGATGTCGCTCGGGTTGGCGCTGGCCGCCAAGCCGGTGATGGGGGGTGCGTGGCTCGCCGTCGTCGGTGTGCCGATGTTCGGCATCGAGGCGGCGGCCGAGCTCGGCGTCCCCCTCTCGCGGGTCGTGATCGTCGCTGCGGCCGGCGCAGCCGACTGGGCCGAGCGTGTCGCGGCGGCAGCCGACGGCTTCGACGTGGTGTTGACGTGTCCGCCTCCCGGCGCGGAACGTGTCGTCCGCAAGGTGCGCAACCGGCTCCAGGCCCGCGGTGTCGTGATGATCGCCGTCGGGTCGCGGTCGCCTGGTGTGTCCTGCGATCTCGAGCTCACCACCTCCGCGGTGTCGTGGGCCGGCATCGGGCGCGGGTGGGGTCATCTGACGGGCAGGCGGGCTCGGGTGAGCGTCGGTGGCCGGCGGGTGCCGCGCCCGGTCGAGCTCGACCTGTGGCTGCCCGGGCCCAACGGTCAGGTCGTGCTCGTCGACGAACGCGCCGTCGAGCACGACCTGCAGCTCAGCCGGGCGGGCTGATGACGCCGCGGCTCGCAACGGTGTGGTGCCCGAACTGGCCCACCGTCGCCGCGCGGCTCCCGGCCGACGAGCCAGCGGCTGTCTTCCGGGCCAACCGGGTCATCGCGAGGACGCCTGCAGCCGAGGCAGCCGGTGTCCTCGCCGGGCAGCGCCGCCGCGCCGCTCAGGGTGTCTGTCCCGAGCTCGGCATCATCGAACACGATCCCGACCGCGATGCACGCGAGTTCGAACCGCTCGTTCGGGCGGTCGCCGACATGGCGCCGCGGCTCGAGGTCGTCGAACCCGGCTGGCTGTCCCTCGCCTCCCGCGGCCCGTCACGCTACTTCGGTGGCGAGCGTCCCACCGCCGAGCGGTTGGCCGCACTGGTCATCGACACCACCGTCGCCAACCTGGGCGTCAGCGCACGTGTGGGTGTCGGTGTCGCCGACGGCCGCTCGGCGTCCGCCATCGCCGCTCGGCGGGCGGGCAGGTTGCGCGACCGGGTGGTCGTCGTGCCTCCCGGTGGGTCACCGGCCTTCGTCGACCAACTCTCGATCGGCTGGTTGCGCGAGCTCGGCGAGATCACCCCCGAGCTCGTCGACCTGTTCGCCCGGTTGGGTCTTCGCACGCTCGGCCAGCTGGCGGCACTCGATGTCGGTGATGTGCTCGGCCGCTTCGGTGTCGACGGTCTCCATGCGCACCGCCTCGCCAGTGGTGCCGATGCCCGGCCGTCGGCGGCGACCGACCCGCCGCCCGAATGGTCGGTCGAGCACCCGTTCGCCGAACCGGTCGAACAGCTCGACACCGTCGTGTTCGTCGCCAAGCGCCTGGCCGACCGGCTGACGGGCGAGCTCTCGGCGACCGGCCGGGTCTGTGTGCGGCTCGTGGTGCAGGTCGAGACCGATCACGGCGAGCGCTGCGAGCGAGCGTGGTACCGCAACCAGGGCCTCTCCTCGCCGGCGATGGTCGAGCGTGTCCGCTGGCAGCTCGAGGGGTGGGCGCGCCAGCCGGGTGGGCTGAGCGGCGGTGTCGCGCTCGTCAGGCTGGTGCCCGACGAGGTCCGCGGCGACGACGGTGTGCAGGCGGGGCTGTGGGGCGGCCGTTCCCAGGCCGACCACGACGCAGCGCGAGCGATCGGCCGCTTGAGCGGGCTGGCGGGCGAGCAGGCGGTCAACGTGCCGATGTGGCGCGGCGGCCGGTTGCCCGGCGAACGCTACGAGCTGGTGCCGGCCGCAGCGTCCGATCTCGAAGATGCTGACGACCGTCTCGATCGTGGCGATGGCCCATGGCCCGGGTCGTCGCACGGCCCCTCGCCGTCGGTGGTGTACGAGCAACCGGTCGAGGTCCTCGACGAACACGGCGAGTCGGTTCGGGTCGGTGGTCGCGGCGACGTCAGCGGTGCCCCCGTCACGCTGGTCGCCGGGTCACGGCGTCATCGGGTGGTCGCCTGGGCGGGGCCCTGGCCGGTCGAGCAGCGCTGGTGGGCCGGTGGGCGGGCTCGGCGACTCGCTCGTTTCCAGCTGGTCACCGACGAGGGGGTGGCGCACCTGGTCGGGGTCGAGCAGGGCCGGTGGTCGATCCTCGCCACGTACGCGTAGGCGCGAACCTGGCGGGCCGCTTGGCCGGTCGCCCGATCGTGACGTCAGGCGGAGACTTCGGCGGCCTCGTCGGCCGGCTCGATCTGCTCACGCATCGCCGCCGGCATACCGGTCACGGCTTGCTCCTCGGCGGCGTCGAGGATGTCGTTGCTGATGCGGAAGCCGACGCCGCGCACCGTGTGCACGACACGGAGGTTCGGTGCGGCCTTGTCGAGCTTGCGGCGCAGGTTGGAGAGGTGCACGTCGACGACATGCGTGTCGCCCACCCAGTTCGGACCCCAGACCGATTCGAGCAGCTCGGTGCGTGATGCGACCTCGGTGGGGCGTCGGCACAGGTGCTCGAGGAGCGAGAACTCGATGCGGGTCGCAGCGACTTCCGAGTCGCCGAGCCGGATCTCGTGCCGGCCCGTGTCGACGACCAGCGGGCCGAGGCTGATGACCGACTGCTGGACCGGATCCCAGTCGGTTCGCATCTCGCGCGGTCGGCGCATGAGGGCATGGCAGCGGGCGGCGATCTCGTCGGGGGTGACCGGTACCGAGACCGCGTCGTCGGCGCCCGAGCGGAGCAGCTCGACCCGGGCGCGGTCGCGGCCGGCCGGCTCGATGCAGATCATGTAGCCGTCGGTCTCGGTGCGCAGTTGCTGGTAGAGCGGGCGGTCGTCGACGCCGCTCATCTCGGTGTCGACCACGAGCACATCGGGGGAGAACGACTCGGCGAGCACGCTGACCGCTTCGGCATCACTCGGGGCGCTGACGGCGAAGCCGGCGGCTCGGAGGCCTGCCTCGTTGGTGCGCCGCAAGCGGAGGTCGTCGATCGCCAGCAACACTCGGGGGGAGAACTGTGTGTGTGGTTCCATGTGAGTCGTCCAGCCCCTCGGGATGCGGCTGTACTTCCCGTATCGGTCCGAAAGGTGCGGAACTCAAGCGGTTCGTCCACTTTTCTTCTCGATTCCGTCTGCTCGCTGGGTACGGTCGGTCGCCGTGGGTGGTGAGATGCGAGAGATCGTGCGACGCACGGTCGTCGAACGCGAGCCGATCGACGACGTCGAGCGCTCGAGCATCGAGCGGTTCCTCGTCGAGTACGACCGGCTGGCCGACCCGTTCGACGAGCACGCCGACCTAGTCCACGTGACCGGGTCGGCGATCGTCGTCGGCCCGCGGGGTGTGATCTTGCTCAAGCACCGCCGACTCGGCATGTGGTTGCAGCCGGGCGGCCACGTCGATCCGGGCGAGACCCCCTGGGACGGGGCCCGGCGCGAGGCCGAGGAGGAGACCGGGCTCGCCGTTGCGTTCGCCGACCTCGACCCGCAGGGTCTGCCACGTCTCGCCCACGTCGACGTCCACGCCGGCGGCCGGGGGCACACCCACCTCGATCTGCGCTACGTGGTCGACGGCGGTGCCGCCGACCCCATGCCGCCGCAGCACGAGAGCCAGGAGATCCGATGGTTCACCTGGGACGACGCGATCGATCGCGCCAGCGACGACCGACTCAGCGCTGCGTTGACCGCGCTACGACCTGGCGAGCACTGACGCCTGGGTTCGACCCGTCGACCCGCGAACGATCAGGTCGGGGCGCACCAGGAACTCCGACGTGGTCACCGGACCACCGCCGATCTGGGCGAGCAGGAGCTCGACCGCGTGATCGGTGATCGCGGCGACCGGCTGCCGGATCGTCGTGAGGGGTGGGTCGGTGAACGCCATCAGGTCGGTGTCGTCGTAGCCCACGACCGAGACGTCGCCGGGCACGTCCCTGCCGGTCTCACGGACCGCTCGGATGGCGCCGAGCGCCATGACGTCGCTGCCGGCCATGATCGCGGTGGCACCCGACGTGAGCAGGTGGTGGGCGCCGACCCGCCCGCCCTCGACGCTGAACAGCGACGATTCGATCAGGCTGTCGTCCACGTCGCCGTTCGTCGCGGACATCGCCGACCGGTAGCCCTCGAGCCGGCGCATCACGCCGCGGTGGTTGCGCGGTCCGGTCAGGAAGCCGATTCGCTCGTGGCCGAGATGGGCGAGGTGCGCCACGGCCATCCGGGCCGCCTCGGCCTCGTCGGTGGAGACGGACGGCACCGACAGACCGTTGACGCCGCCGCCGACGAACACCATCGGGATCCTTCGGTTGCCCACGGCGTGGTACATCCGATGGTCGGCGTCGTCGATGGCGTGCAGGCCCGAGACGACGATGATGCCGGCGACGTTCTGGTCGACGAGCGTGCTGAGGTAGTCGGCCTCGGCGGAGCCGTTGCGGCCTGCGCAGCACAGCACCGCCATGCATCCTGCGCTCGCCAGCTGGGCCTCGATCGCCTGGGAGAACGCCGGGAAGATCGGGTTGTCGAGCTCGGGGACGATGAGGCCGATCGTGCGCAGCCGATCGGTGCGGCGCAGTTCGGGCGGCTCGTAGCCGAGCTCGGCGAGCACGGCGAGCACCTCGGCTCGCTTGCGGTCGCTGACCCCCGGCTTGGCGTTGACGACCCTGCTCACGGTGGCCTCGCTCACGCCGGCTCGCTGAGCGACGTCGTGCAACTTGATCCGCAAGGTCGCTCCTCTCTGCCGGCTCGGTCGACGCCGCCCGGGCGCAGGCGTCGCGGTCGCAGCGTATGCAGATCCGCAAGCGGAACGCAAGCGTACGAAAATCGCGCAAGAATCTTGCACGCCTGCACGCGATGGCGTACTGTCGACGTTGGTTCACCGCTCGGTGAGCCGTTCGTTTACCCTCCAATCCGGAGCCATCAACAAGGGGAGAGACCTTCATGCGAGCACCACGCCGCTTGATTGCCGTCGTGGCCGGTCTGTCGCTCATCGCCGCCGCCTGCGGCGACGACGACGACGAGACGCCGGCCGCCGACGAGACCGAGACGACCGAGGCCGCCGAGACCGAGACGACCGAGACCGAGACGACCGA
>NZ_JASJCS010000150.1 GCF_030065885.1 Ilumatobacter sp.
CAACTCACCGAACTCATCAACCGCGCAAACGTTGCTTGACGCGCCACTAGGCGCGGCCGGCCGAGTGCGGCTGACGCAGTTGGCAGATCGCCGCCATGTGCAACGCGTGGTTCAGCTGCCGGTTGCCGCGTGTCGACGCGCGGTGCACGGTGCGGCCGCCGGAGGAGAACTCGACCGGTGCGGTCCCGTTGTAGGCGGCGTAGTGGTCACGGTCGCGGAACCGGCCGACGTCGCCGGTGTAGCCGATCAACATCGCGGCGATGATCGGCCCGATGCCGAACAGATCGGTCACCGTCGTCGACGACGCGGCAATCGCCGCACGGATCCGCTTGTGTGACGCCTTCAACTGGGCGTCGAGAGCTCGGATCTCGGCGAGCAGTTCGACCGCCAGGTCGTAGCGGGTCTGCTCGACCGGTGTCGCCGGTGTCAGCTGTTCGAGAAACGTGTCGACGTCGGAAGCGTTGATTTCCTTGGCGATCCCGCCAGGGGCGAGCTCGACGAGCAGGGAGTGCATGCGACTGACGACTTGGGTTCGCCGGTCACCGATGTCGGTGTTGCGCTTGGCCAACAGGCGCAGCACTTCGGCGTGACCGACCGGACGCACCTCGCGCAGATCGGCGTGTCTGAGAGCGGTCAATGCCACCGAACGGGCATCGTTCGGGTCGGTCTTGTTCGACCGGCCAGATCCCAACACCCGCGTGCGCGCCGCCAACGTGGCGGGCACGTCCACGACGCGTTCGCCGGCAGCGACGAGCTGCTGGGACAACAAGTAGCCCATCCCGTCCGAACCCTCGACTGCCCACATCCGCCGTGGGAACGGCTCAGCCCATGTCAGCAGTCGATCGACTTGTTCTCGAGACGCACGAACCGACACCTGCGCCAGCTCGACTTCGCCGTCGTCGACGGCGAACGCATGGTGCGACGCCTTGTGCGGGTCGACACCGATCATCACTTCCATCAGCCCTCCTCGGGTCAAATCGTTGGTGGCGGACCGTGGCGGGCACTCCTACTTGCAGGTGGTTAGCGCTCGTTCCTCTCTCGAGCCACACCACGGCGAGATCGCCACCGGGCAGCACTTCGTTCGCAAGCCAACCCCGATCGATCGAGACGGCAGGCACTTCGCGAGCAACCCGACGGCAACCTCACGACGCTACGAAGAACTCGCAGCATCAACCAGGAGTCTCAAGCAGGCACATCGGGGACGGTTGCCGCGACGTGGTCGCCGAGCGTGACGTGGCAGTGGTCGCTGATCGGAATGACAGCTTCTGGACGGGGCACTGCCCGTGCCGAAGGGTCATCGCGGAATCGCGAACACGGAGCGCACGGTACGGGCCGGTACCGTGCGTCGCGAGACTGCGGCGCGTTCGGTCACCACTGGTCGGTTGGGGCGTGCTGCCAAGACCTGCGCGCGCGTGCCGATCTCGCGCATTCGAGTGGGCATGGGCGTCGCGACGCGTGATCAGCGCGATCTGCGCTGGCTCGTCTTCCCGAGCAGCCCGCTCACGACTGTTCGCCGGTCAGAAGACTCTGGGTGTGCACTCGCCGGACGCTGACGTTCTCCGGGCTGACGGACAGGATCTCACAGAAGAAGATCAACACGGCCTGGGAGACCTCGCTTGCATTGGCGGTCTCCATCGAGCCCAAGCGTGTCATGAGCGTCTTGCCGGGATAGGCCCACACGGTCCGGCCGTGCTGCCTCTCTCGGCGCCAACCGTTCGCCTTCAGCGCTCGATTCACCGATTCACTCGTGACCCCGGCGGATTCCACGATGGCACGGTGTCTGTAATGGCCATAGATGGTCACTGTGGGGTTCCCCGGTGCACTCACCTCGACCTTGAACGTTCCCGACCCAAGTTTGGTACCCCGACTGAGTTCGCCGACCTCCCGCTCGACGACTCTGTCCAGCTCCATCCTGGATGGCAGGTTGGAGAAGACGGCTTTGTCGTCGAACTCAGGCACCGACGGGCGAAGCAACGGGTGCGGCAGTCCCGCCCGTGGTGCGGCTGCCTCAGTGACACGGTCGGCGATCCTTGGGCGCTCCCGGGGGGCTGCCTTCGGCTGAGGCTGCTTCGGCCTCCGTTGGGTACCGCCTTGCGGCGTTCCATCCATCTCGACGCGAAGGCGCTCGTAGAAGTCGGCGGGAGGCAGATTCCCGTCAGTCACGTCCGCGTGCTGAGTCGTTGCCAACTGCAGCCACGGCCCGCCACTCAAGAGGAGTGGCAGTACGTTCTTTCCCTTGGCCTTGGCATACGTCAGCTCGTTTGCCACCCACTCGGACCGGCGAGAATGCTCCGACATGACAACCACCACGGCGCTGCAGTCGTCGAGATGCTGCTCGATCACCGCCGGGTACTGATCGCCGTACTCGATCTCGCTGTCCATCCAGGTGTCAATGCCCCGGTCGCAAAGGCTCCGCGCGAGCTTGGCGACGTACCCTTCATCCTGATGGCTGTAGCTGAGGAAGACGTGGGCCATGGCCAGTTCCCTCCCCGTCGGAACTTACGGTACCGACTGGTGGATCGCGGCGGGCAGGGTCGGAAGGCCTCCCCTGAGGGGCCGGGCACATCACGCCGACATTGATCCCGCTCGGGCTTGGAGCGTCCCCGATCGCCGGGTCGCGGACGTGCGATGCCGATTGCTTGGTCCGATCGCCAGGTATCGCGATGGGCGGGCACGCGCTGCTGCGTCCGAAGCCGGTTAGAACCGGGTGCGCAGGCGCATGCCAACGTCGCTGAGCCAGTGGTCGGTGAAGATCCGCCGGCTCGGTGCACGAGTTCCTGCGACTCGGTCTGCCAAGAGCGCAAAGAGCAGGTACCGAGCCGACGTCACCAGGTCGTAGCCAAGCGCACTGTCGAGCTTGACCGCGGGGTCGTGCTTGAGACCCTCGTACATGGCGGTGAACGAGTCGCACCACGCGTCGCGATTGCCGACCCATTGCGCAAACTCTGGACCGACCTTGTCGACGGCCGACTCAAGAATCTTTCGATGTCTTCCGGTCCGCTTGGGAAACTGTCGCTGGGTTATCGCCCACTTTGCCGTGCGCCGATGGGCTGCGACCCAGTACTCGAGTGCGGCGCCGAGCGATAGCAGGTCGACCTCGATGACGGCAGGGCCGTACCGGTATGGAGCCACGACTGGTCCGACGGCTCGTGGGTGGGAGTCGTAGAGCTTGACCCATCGGGCGAGGCCGGCGACGCCGCCGAGGTCGACCAGATCGAGCATTGGCCAGTCCGGTCTCTCCGCGGCCGGGATGCCGTCGGGCGCAATCATCAGCGGCCCAAGCCAGCACGAATGCTGTTCGTCGCCCGCACGCTTGCGGTCATCCGGCCGCACGTCGAGCCGAATCGACGACGACTCGGCGGCCACAAAGCCGCGACAAAGTACGCCGAGTAGGGCGGCGATCTGTACGAGGGGCCGCACCAGTTCGTGCGCGTCCTTGGCTCGACGAGAAGCGACCTCCGCCACGACGGTCGACCTCACCCGCCGATCATCTTGCGGCCCGTCGACTCTCCAGCTCGGCCCGACCTCGAGTTGCCGTCCACCGCCGAGGTCGAATGATTCGCCGTCGACGCTCCCCAGCCGAAGTGAGTAACCACGAACCCGTCCATCTTCGTGGTAGTCCCAGGACTCGTCTGTTCTCGCGAATCCGGCCCATCTGCCGAGCGACAGGAACTTGGCGGACAGGGACCGGACGCGAGAGCTGCGGATTCGGCCGAGTGGTGTCCCGAGTGCCACCAACCGAGCTGAATACAGCGCGGTCGAAACCCCCTCGCCCGTCATCACGGCCGATCCACCGCGATCGGAGATTTCCAACACGGTTGCGGTTGTACCGGGAAGCTGGACGAGCAACGCGTCCGGCATCGGAGCCTCGTCGTCCGAGAAGCGCTGCAACACCGCTTGTCGGTCGTCAGCGATCGTGTCGATGTTGACACGCCGACCGTGCCGAGCAATCCACCCATCTGTCGACGGCTCGTTGTCCAGCGTCCCATCGTCACGAAGGAGGTGGAATCGGCCGATAGAGCCGTTCTCGATCAGCTCGTAGTCGCTCACGATTCCATGTTGCCGTGATCGTCCACGCGCGGCGCGCCCTCGAGGCGCGTCGCGTGGCGCCTAGATGTACTTGGCCGTCAGGTTGGTGACAGACGGCTGATGGGTGGGTGACCGCCGAGGGCGTGGTGTCGCCGGTGGTGGTTGTAGCGGTGGAGGAAGTCTGGCAGAGCGGCTGAACGGTCGTCGTTGGACTCGAACACCTGCCGGTACGCCCACTCGATCTGGAGGGTGCGGTTGAATCTCTCCACCTTGCCGTTCTGCCACGGGCAGTGCGGGCGGATGAACTTGTGGACTGCCCCGAGATCGACGATGGCGTCTCGAACTGCGTGGGAGTTCTTGTAGCTGAAGTGGTTGTCGGTCATCACTCGTTCGATCGAGATGCCGAGTGATGCGAAGAACTCGCCGGCTCGGCGAATGAAGGCGCCGCAGGTGTCGCCACGTTCGTTGGGGTGGATCTCGGAGTAGGCGATGCGGGTGTGGTCATCGACCATCGAGTGCACGTAGTCGAAGCCGATGCGGGCCTTCTTCTTCGCAGCGGTTGATCCCATCTGGCGGCCATGGGCGCGCCAGCCGCCGCCGTCGGGGATGCGCCCGAGCTTTTTGACGTCGACGTGGACGAGCTCGCCGGGGCGGTCGCGTTCGTAGCGGACAGCGGTGGTCTTCGAAGCCCGGATCACCTCGCCGGTCAACGGGTCGCAGTCGTGCAGGCGAGGCACTCCGTTGCGGCGCAGGATTCGGGTGATCGTGCGTGCTGGCACACCGAGGTCAGGGGCGAGCTGATCGGGGCCGCAGCGGCGTTCACGGCGCGCTGCGAGGACTCGTTCCTCGATCTCGGGTGCGGTCTGGTTGGCGATGGTGTGCGGCCGCGACGGCCGATCCTCGAGACCGGCATCTCCAGCTTCGTCAAATCGACGGATCCAACGATGCGCGCACTGCCGCGACACTCCCATCGCCTTGGCGACATGAGCGATCGGCTGACCAGCGCGAGCGCGATCGACGAGCAGGCGCCGGCCGTGAACGGTGAGACGGGCGTTACGGTGAGCCACGAAGACCTCCTGGTGTGTGAAGCGGCAAACTCCACAATGCCCGGAGGTCTTCACGCGTCAGCGGATGTCACCAACGCCACGGCCAAGTACACCTAGAGCTCAGCGTGCGGAATCTATCCGTCCGCAAGTGCCGGCTCAGCGACGACGCCAGGTCACCGGCCACCGCTAGCTGCGCGAGCCAACACGACCCACCTGGCCCCACGCCCGTCCGGGAGGCTTCGCCCGGGTGCTCGGGCTCACCGTCGTTGCCGTCGTCGCCCGGATCGTCGCCGCTCCTCGCTCGGGAGCCAGGCCACCGCCCCGGAAAGGGGGAGCCCAAACGCCTCGCCCTCGACGACGCCTTGCTGCGGACTACCTGACACATCACCATCCTGCCACCCTGACGGGCGTCCCCAAACGCCGGCTCGAGGTCGCGTGCTTCCGAGAGGATGGTCGCACGCGAGGACCTCGCCAACGACCCTGTTGCCGGCGTTCCGAGCGGACGCGCACCCGGCAGAGGACCGGCCGCGACACCGATATCGGTGGCTGCCAGCAGCTGTCGGCGACCTTCGACTGCCGGTCTGTCCGTGCCGTCCTCCGTGGTTGCCTCAGACTGCGTCCGGAGCCCAGCATCGGCGCGAGCGACACGAGGATCGCGTCAGATTGGACGCCTCTGATGTCCGGCCAACGACTCGCTCCGGACTGGCGGATGGAGTGCCCCGGCGCCGTGATCCTGCCCGGCGGCATCACCGACGTCATCGCCGATCGTCTCGACCCAAAGAGCCTGCCGCCCAACTCGGCGAGCCCGGCAACATCTGCTTGCCAACTCGAGACCTTGTGCCCTATTCAGCCGCATCTCCCGGCGCGAGGTTGGGTCACAAGCACGGAGTCTGCGTGCTTGTGATTAACGCCGGAACATCGACCCAGTCGAACGATTGGGACACATGCCGATGGATGACTGATATAACTCCGTCGCGCCGCCGCGATCCCAGTCTGAAACGACTCAGACAAGGAGGAGACCTCATGTCGGGCAATCACGGAATATCACGAAGAGCCTTCGTCGGAGGCTCCGCGGCTGCGGCGGGCTATGTACTCGCCGGACCCCGCGTGGCGGCGGCGATCTTTGCCCTGCCCAAGCAAGCCTTGGACACGCTGCCGAACGGGTTCGTCAGCGGCCTCGAGCAGAACAAGGCGGGGTTCGTTGCGGTCGGCCGCACGCCGGACGGGACCGCGACCGTCTGGCAATACTCGAGCGGCCCGGGCTGGGAGACCCGCTCATTCGGCACCGACGGCGTCGAGTTCGCCGACCTTGCCGTTCTTGCGAACGGCTCGTTCGTCGTGGCCGGGAGTCAACGCACCACCGAGCAGGTCGGAACCGCCTTCGTGCCCGTCGACGACGACGACGCCTTCGATCCGGCCACCGTCGAAGATCCGGACGTACCCGAGGTCGAGGTGCCGATCTTCGAGGACCGGTACGAGCCGGCCGTCTGGTTCGCCGACCACAAGGGCGGAGAGCTGCAACGCGAGTCGATCGAGGGCGCGCCGCTGAGCGGGTTCCTCCACGCCGTCGCCGCGATCGGCAACCGCGTGATCGCCGTCGGTGCAACGACCGACGGCGAGTCGCAGGAGGGCACTCGCCCGCTCGTGCTCCGCCGTGAGCGGTCGGCATGGCAGGCCCGCCAGGCCACTGGCCTCCCGGGCGAATACGCGGAGGGCTCCATCACTGCGCTGTCGGCAACGCGCGGGCAATGGCTGCTCGCCTCCAGTGACATCGAGGGAACAACGGTGTACGCGAGTCGCGACGAGGGACACACGTGGACGAGCACCTCGATGGCGCTTCCGTCCGCCGCGCTCGTCACCGCCCTGGCGGAAGACGACGAGGCGTTCGTCGGGGTGGAATCGATCATCGGCGAGAAGGCGGCCGTCTTGGGTGCCAGAGGAGTCGACACCTTCGAGGGGTGGCCGGGCCTCCAAGAGATCGTCCTGACGGATTCTGGTCCGGCAGCCGTCGTGGCTTCCGCAGACCGCGAGTCGCAGCTACTCACACGAACCGAGGCATGACATGGGAGCCACCGAGAAGTCATTCACCAAGATCGACGGGGTACCCGTCTACTACATGCGAAACGCTCCACCTCGGCTTGATTTTGCAACATGGTACTGCACGTACTCGTTCTACAACAAGCTCGTGTATTGGAAGCGAAACACCGAATGGGCCGCGAACAACTACGGGAACTATGGCACGATCACCTGGATGGCGAGTGCCGGTTTCTATGTGAACAAAGGAGGTCAACACGGCGCCGGGACGGCGATGGACCTTGACCGCATTCGTTGGTCGAGCGGGAAGATCTCCTCGCCATACTACGGCCATCATGCTACGTCGAGCCTCACCTTGCGCCGCCGGTACTATGCCCTCGACGCCTGCTGCCGACGCTATTTCCGATGGGTGTTGGATGGCTACTACCCCGGCCATGCTGACCACATCCATGCGGATTTCGCTGCCCTGCCGACCAAGTTCAGCAAGTCGTCGACATCAGATACTCGGTTCATCCAGGCCGTGTGTAACAACTTCAACAGCGCCGGCATCTCGGTCGATGGCGTGTGGGGACCGAACACACAGGCCGCCTACGACGCCGCGACCGCCAAGATCGGTGTGACCGGGGACCCCTTCACGTCATCGACGAAGACGAGGCTGTGGTGCTGGGAGGTGGTCAAGCACGGCTTCGCCAACAAGTCGTTCGGCAGCATGTAGACGCGACCGTTTCCCACACGAACCGAGGAGGGCGCGCTACTCGGTCGTCAGCGGGCGGCGGACGCCTCGGCACCGAGTGCTGGTGGTCAAGACCATGATCGGCCAGCTCAGGTGTCGGCGTGTGCCGCCACCCGCGGGCCGACCCTTCGGACCCGGTCGACAGTCGTAGGGTCGAGGGTCAGTAGCCGACGGTGACCAACACGTACGCGTTTCGCAGCTCGTCGAGAAGTCTCAACAGTCGAAGCCAGAAGCGATCTCCACCAGGCCGGGACCAATGCACCCGAAGGTCGACAGGAAGGAAGCCGAATGCAGTACCCCCTTGGCACCGCGGCGCCCTCGCAATGCGTTGCGGCGTTGGGAGCGAACCACGAGTCGTCGCCATGACTCGCCAGAATCGCCTGCTGCTTGCGGGCGCGATGTTGCTCGGAGTGGCAGCCCTCGGGCTGACGCTCATCTGGATCGGCGGCGACGACTCGCCCGACGCTGATCTCGAGCTCGTCTCACCGAGCCCGACGGCGGCAGCCCCGTCCGACACGAGCGACGAGACGACGCCGACGTCAGGCCCGACGTGTGTGGCCCCAGCGGTGATGCACGTACAGCTCGGCTCCGGCAGCCAACTGGATTGCGGAGTCACCTGGCAGCACCCCGATTCGGCCACGATCACCGCAACCGCTTCGCAGGCCGGCGACCCACAGGCCGAGGCGGAGCGGTACGGCCTCGATCGTGTCCGGCTCAGGGACCGAAGTGACGACGCCGTCACCTTCGACGTGCAACCGGCGGGCTCCACGTCCTCGGTCCTGATCACCTTCACGCCACCGCTCACCGAGACGGCGATGACCGCCTTCGCGTTGGGCGTCGCCGAGGAAGCGACGCTGACGGATCCGCAGCGCCTGCTGCTCGCGACGCTGACCGAGCAGACGTGCTGTGGGCCCGATCTTCCCGCCGAGGTCGCGATCAGCGAGACGGAGTCGCTCCGGTTCGCAGCCGGGCCGAGCGATCCGCGTTCACTGCTCCTGGATGCCGTCGCCCTGCCTCTGGCTCCCGACGGTCCCGCCACGCTGGTGGGCTGGCTGGGCACCGTGGACTCCGGAGTTCGGGCAGCCGGTTTCGCCTGCGGCGGAACGCTGCTGCTCGTCGACGAGGACGACCGATCCTCAGCGGACTGGCTCGACCGGGTCGACGAACTACTGCCCGTGCTGCGGGCAGGACTCCCCTGCCAGCTGACCGGTCTGACCCCCGTCGACTGCCTCGGGCTCGACGACGATCCCGTGGCGTGCACCGAGTAAGAGGTCGAGGCGACGCGCCGAACGGGTTCTCGGCGGAAGCTGCCGCCGTCACCCCACCGCGTCCGAAGGCGCTCCGACCGGAACGCATGACCTGGCGTGCACTTCCGAGAAGGCTCTGGCCAACTTGCGAGTCGGACCGGCAAGAGCGCTCACGCAGTGCGACAGGCCGAATTCGCATGCATCAGCCGGTCAGGGCTCCAGCTCACCGAGCATGCGGTGGCGGAGGCGGCAGAGGTCCTCGAGTGCGATCGCGAGACCGGATCCGACCGACGAGAGTGCGTCGGCCGTGTCGATCAGCACAGCGGCGCGGCAGCGAGCGAGCAGGTTGACCAGCACCGCCCGGTGCGCCGGCCCGTAGCCGCCGGCCTCGAAGCCCGGCATCAGCCGGCCGACGAACGTGTGGGCGTCGGCCGCGACGAGATCGGCCAGCTCGGGTGGGATCGCGAGCTCGGGCAGGGAAGCCACCGCCTCGGCCGACGCCGTTCGAGCCACTGCAGACCCGACCTCGGGGACGAGCTCGCTCACCCAGGCGGCGACCGGGCCGCCGGCGATCGCGACACGCGCCCGGCGGACCACGTCGTTGCGATGCCGCAGGAGCAGCTCGACGAGTGCGTCGGGCGGCAGCCGCCGACCCGACTCGATCAGCGTGAGCACCCACTCGTCCTCGAGCACCGGCCACTCGGCCACGATCGTGCGCCACGTGGCGACAGCAGCCGCCGAGCACCACGGACGGTCGTCGTGCTCGGGCGGCTGCAGGGCATCGGCCGGGTCGAGCGCCACGAACGCCGCTCGCCGGGCGGCCGCCATGGCGCCGACGGCCGCCAACATGCGTGCTGCGGCGTCGGGGCGGAGCGCGTCGTCGACCACGTCGGCGACCGGCCCAGGCGGCGGCGCCGGCGGCGGCCGGCGATCGGTGCCGAGCAACGCAGTCGTGACGAGCTCGTGCCAGTACTCGTCGACCGTGACCGCAGCCTCGACCATCACGCCGCCCCCAGGAACGACGGGTCGGCACGCGGCCCGACGTCGAGCGTCCGCTCGTCGACGTGCAGCATGAGCGGCAGCACACCATGTGGCGTCCACTCGATGGTGACCACCAGCGGCGAACCGGCCGACGCAGCCACGAGAGTCGCGAGCGACCGGACACCGCCCAGGATCGGCAGCGAACCGGTGGCGTCGGTCAGCAACCACCGCCCGTCGACGACCGTCGGCGTCGCACGAACGATCGCCGGGTAGCGCTCGAGCCACGGCTCCGCGGCGACGGCTGCGCCGATCTGGTCGCAGGCCTCGGCGACGGTGACCGCGCCGACCTCGCCGATGGCCCCGAACGGCAGAGGTTCGCCGTACCGCCGACCTTGGAGCGCCCGCAACGAACCCCCCGGGTAGCGGTGCAGGTCGGCGTGGACGACCGTACCGACCTCGAGCGAGTCGTCGAGGCTCTGCTGATAGGCGGCGAACGAGAGGAGCATGGCCCACCGGCCCGACGCCTCGCCGCGCAGCCACAGCCGCCGGACCTCGATGCGGTCCTCACGGGTGTCACTGCGCCCCGCGACCAGCCAGTGATCGGTCTCGGGCACGCCGGCCAGCACGTCGGCCTGCCGGATCTGCCACCCCGACGCCGTCGCGACGGCGTCGGCGAGCGGCCCCGGCAGGTCGGGGAGCCGCCGCCCGGCGCGTGCGATGAGGTGCAGCAGGCCCAGCTCGGCGAGCACCTCGCCGTGCCAGTCGGGCGAGGCGCCGACGAGGCCGGCGAGTCGCCGGACGCGATTGGCGAGCGAGCCGGCCCGGGCATCGACGAGGCGGGCGGCGAGCTGATCCCACGTGGCGTAGCGGGCGAGCGCCGGATCGGCGAGACCGGTGCGCATCCGGTCCTCCAACCACCGGTCGAGCTCGACGAGACCCTCCATCATCCGCGCGACCCGTTCGTCGCGCGCCCGATCGAGGTCGTCGCGGTCGGGGCCCGTCGACTCGTCGGGTCCGTCGTCGTCGGCGCCGGGTGAGCCGGCGTCGGACGCACCGCCCCGCCCCTCACCGGCCGAGGCCGACGCCGACGCGTCGCCGCCGGACGGGTGCCGGTTCCGGCGGCCGAGCCACGACGCGACCGGTTCGGGTCGTGGCGCCTCGGCGACGCCCTCACGCGCCCACAGCAGCAGGAGGGCGAGCGCGTGCTTGCACGGCTGGCGGCGGCTCGGGCAGCTGCACCGCCAGGCGACGTCGACGTGGTCGACCATCGTGTCGTACGGCTCGGCGCCCGAGCCACGGCACCGGCCCCAGAGCGCCCGATCGTCGCTGCCGAGCGCCGACCAGCGCGACTCGACCGCCAACGGCTCGGCGGCGCCGACCGACTTCGGCGTCGGCGCCACGGCCGCCACCTGCTCGATCGTCCATCGCTCGCTCACGTCACGTCAACGTAGCCACGGGCTGTGCCGGCGCCGACGCGCCGGTACCGTCATGCGCCATGAGTGAGCAAGTGGTCTCCGTCTCCCGAGTGATCAATGCCCCCGCGGCGGCGATCTTCGACCTGCTGACCGATCCTGCGCGTCACGCCGACTTCGACGGATCGGGCACGGTGCAGCAGATCCGCGGGGAATCGGATCGGCTCCGTCTCGGTTCCAAGTTCGGCATGGACATGAAGTTCGGGTTCCTCCCGTACCGGATCTCGAGCACCGTGGTCGAGTTCGAGGAGGACCGGCTGATCGCCTGGGCGCACTTCGGCAAGCATCGCTGGCGCTACGAGCTCGAGCCCGTCGACGAGCACACGACCAAGGTGACCGAGTCGTTCGACTGGTCGACCGCGGTCTCGCCGAAGGCGATCGAGCTGGCCGGGTACCCGAAGAAGCACGTCACCAACATGGAGCAGACCCTCGAACGGATCGCCGCCGTCGTCGAGGCATGAGCCGAGCGACGATCGAGGACACCCAATGAAGATCGACGCCGTCCACTACTACTGGCGCCCGGGCTGCCCGTTCTGCTCGATGCTGCGGCGCGGCCTCGACAAGGCCGGCATCGAGACCGTCGA
>NZ_JASJCS010000020.1 GCF_030065885.1 Ilumatobacter sp.
CAGGTTGCGGGCGGTGCCGATGACTGGCGGATCGGGTTGCACGGACGCGGCGGTGAGTTCGGGGGTTGATGTCGGTCGGGTTCGGTCGGTTGGTGGAGGTCGTTGGTGTCAGCCGAGCAGGTCGCGGGCGGTGCCGATGACTGGCGGATCGGGTTGCACGGACGCGGCGGTGAGTTCGGGGGTCGATGTCGGTCGGGTTCGGTCGGTTGGTGCAGGTCGTTGGTGTCAGCCGACCAGGTTGCGGGCGGTGCCGATGACTGGCGGATCGGGTTGCACGGACGCGGCGGTGAGTTCGGGGGTTGATGTCGGTCGGGTTCGGTCGGTTGGTGGAGATCGTTGGTGTCAGCCGAGCAGGTCGCGGGCGATGCCGATCCAGAACTCGGTGGCGAGCGCCAGGCTGTCGACGTCGATCCGCTCGTCGTGGCCGTGGAACCTGCTCCCGAATGCCGCCATGTCGATGTTCGGCGAGAAGAGGCCGGCACCGTACGCGACACGCCCGCGGTCGCGGTAGAAGCGGGCATCGGTGCCGCCGACGACGATGCCGGGCACGAGCCGTGCGCCCGGGTAGGCGAGTTGCGTGTGCTTGGCGACGGTGTCCCACAGCTCGTTGCCCATCGGTGACTCGGTGGGGTCGGACTCCTGCAGCGACGTGACCTCGACGTGCGCTGCGAGGTCGCCGAGCGCATCGGCGAGCAGCGCGTCGACGTCGGCCCGGGTGGTGCCGGGCACCGTGCGGATGTCGACCTCGACGTCGACCACGTCGGGGATCACGTTCGTCTTCTGCCCGCCGTGCGCGACGTTCGGCGAGACCGTGGTGTGGGTCAGCGCATGGCAGCCGCGGGCGATCGACACGGGCAGCTCGGCGATCGCGTCGTAGACCCGATCGGGATCGAGCATCGCCGCCCGGAGCTCGCCGGGCAGCCCGAACGACTCGACCTGGGCCTGCCACGCAACGCCGAGGTGTGGCGCCGACCGGTAGGCCGACAGCCGGTCGACGACAGCGGCCGCCTTGACGAGCGCGTTGTCGGCGCCGAACGGCATCGATCCATGGCCGGGCGTACCCGTCACCCTGAGCCGGCGCCACGCCATGCCCTTCTCGCCGACGTTGACCGTCACGTGCCGCGTGCCGTGGTCGTCGACGTGCGACCATCCACCCAGCTCGGTCAGGCAGTAGTCGGCATCGACCACCTCGGGGTGCCGGTCGAACATCCACTCCGCGCCCCACACCCCGCCCGCCTCCTCGTCGGCGACGCCGAAGTAGATCAGGTCGCCCTTCGGCCGGAAGCCGGACCGTGCGAGGTGGCGGAACGCGACCGCCATCGACGACGTGAGGTTGAGCATGTCGATCGCGCCCCGCCCCCAGACCTCGTCCTGCCCGTCGGCAGTGCGGATCAGTTCGCCGCCGAACGGGTCGTTGCTCCAGCCCTCGGGGCTGACGGGCACCACGTCGGTGTGGCCCATCAGGCACAGCGATGGCGCGTCGGGATCGGAACCCTCGATGCGGGCGACGACCGACCCGCGCCCGGGCCGTGCCTCGTACCACTCGACGTCGAGGCCGGCGCCCTCGAGGAACGTCTGCAGCAGCTCGGCGCTCTTCGTCTCGTCGCCGGATTCGGGCGTGCCGTCGTTGACGCAGGCGTTGCGGATCATCGCCTGGAGCAGCTCGGTCGTCTCGGCGGTCAAAGCGGCATCGGCCATGAGGTCACCTTACGGTCGTCACGCCGGGCGGCCGCAGGCCGCTGAACGCGTGAGCATCTTGCGTGGATAGTGCGCAACATCCTCACGCGTTGCCCGTCGGCGAACCGCCGAACAGAGCGGCGAGCTCGTCCGTGAGGTTGGCACGGGCCCGCTGCTCCCACGACGTGAGGCCCAGCACGCTCGGGAAGATGTGGCTGCGTTCGAGCATCGACCGGAGGAAGCTGCCGCGGCCACTCGCCCAGGCGTGGTCGTCGACATGGTGGTACTCGTGCCTGACGTTGCGGGCGTAGTCGGCGTACTTCGCCGGCTCGGCCGCCAGCACACCGAGATCGGCGGCCACCAGGATCGCCGTGCCGAGATCGGCGCCTGCATCGACCTGGTGCCCGGCGGTGGCCTCGATCATCTGCGCGACGTGACCGGCGGCATCTGCCGACCAGCCGAGCTCGCGCAGGGCACGCTCGGCCAACCGAGCGCTGGCCGCCTCGTTGTCGGTGTGCGTCGGCTCGTAGACGACGTCGTGGAAGAACCCGGCCGCCGCCACTGCGTCGACGTCGCAGCCCGGGTGCTCGGCAGCGAGCTCGCCGATGTGGCGGAGCACCCAGACGACGTGACGCAGCGTGTGGTAGCGGCGGTGCGGCTCGCGGTGATGGGCCACCACGACGTCGAACCAGCGGTCGGCGGCGCTCGACCTGCCGAGGTGGCGTTGCCACGCCACGCGGAGCTCGAGATCGTCGCCGGCCACGCCGCCAGTGTGTCACGGCGCATCCGTCGCCCCGGTCGAGGCCCGGCTGACCGCTGTGCCAGTGTGCGAGGCGTGACGATCTTGATCGACGAGGCGCGCTGGTGGCACCGCGGCCGGCGGTGGTGTCACCTCGTGAGCGACGTGTCGCTCGACGAGCTGCACGACTTCGCCGACGCCAACGGCATCCCGCGCCGCGGGTTCCAGGGCGACCACTACGACGTGCCCGAGGAGTACCGCGAGGCGCTGATCGAGGCCGGCGCCAGGGTGGTGGAGAGCCGTGAGCTGCTGCGCCGGCTCAAGGCCGCAGGTCTCCGCTTGTCGCCCGCCCAGCGACGTGCGATCACCAGCGTGGCGGCTCGCCGAGGCGATCGCGCGGGCAGCTGACCTCGCGGTCGACCACGAACCACTCGACCAGCTCGATGCCCGCCGCGTCGGCGATCTCGCTCATCTCGAGCCAACGATCGACGTCGGCGCCGTCGTCGGAGTCGAGCTCGTCTGGTCGCACGCTCGCCACCACCAGCGCCGCCGCACGACCGCCGTGGGCGGCCGGTTCGACGAGTCGCTCGACGACCTCGATCACGTCGTCGGCATGGTCGGTGCCGGTGACGACGGCGACGGCGAGCCCGCATCGAGCGTCGTCGAGCACGAGCGCAATGGTCTCGGCCCGCAGGGGCCGGTGGACGGCCATCGCCAGCGTCGCGAACGCCGTCGCTGGGTCGTCGATCGGATCGATGCCGGCCCTGGGCATCCGGTGGTGGACGGTGTGCATGGCTTCCCCGTTCGGAGGCACCGCGGTGCGCGGTGGTCGAGCTGAGGAGGAGTCGGCATCGATGACCGTACCGGCGGGGTGTGGCAGTCGTGACTGTGGTGTCGCAGCCGTGACCGCGTACGGTGGCCGCCATGGCCGACGTGACCATCTACCACAACCCGAATTGAAACTCGTCCACCAATGCCGTGCGCATTGCCGAGGAGTTGGGCGTCGACGCCGACATCGTCATCTACCGCAAGGACCCGCCCGACGGCGCCGCGTTGCGGGCGATCATCGCCAAGCTCGAGGACTCGCCCACCGATCTGGTTCGCCGCGACAGCCTGTTCAAGAAGCTCCAGCTCAGTGAGAGCGACGTCGAGACCGTCGACCAGATCGTCGAGACCATCGTCGACAACAAGATGATCATGCAGCGCCCGCTGGTCGTCACCGCCGACAAGGCCATCATCGGACGCCCGAAGGAGCGCGTCCGCGAACTCCTCGGAGGCTGAGCCGACTGGGAATCCGGGCCGGCACGGAACGACCGGCGCCGGTACCCTGAGCTCGGCGTGAGTGATGGGGACGAGGCGATATCCGACACCTCCGAGCGGGCCAGATGGGGACCGCTCCTCCGCCTCGTACGCCGCCAGTGGCGTGGCCTCGCGCTCGGCGCGTTGGTCGGGCTGCTGTGGACGTCGGGCAAGGTCGCCGTCCCGCAGCTGACGCGCCTCGCGATCGACCGGTCGATCGAAGGCGCCGAGAGCGCGTGGGGTTGGGCCTTCCTGATCGCCTGCGCGGGCCTCGTGTCCGGCACGTTCACCGCCACGCGGCGCTACGTCGCGTTCCGTGAGAGCCGCCTGACCGAGACCCGGCTGCGCGAGCGGTTGCTCAACCACATCCTCGGGCTCCACATCGGGTACCACGACCGTGCCCAGACCGGCCAGCTGATGAGCCGGGCGTCGAGCGACATCCAGCAGGTGCAGATGTTCGTCGTGATGCTCCCGTTGACGCTGTCGAACCTCGCGCTGATCTCGGTCGTCACCGTCGTGCTGTTCTCGACCGACGCGACGCTCGCCCTCTTCGCGCTCGCGCCGCTGCCGCTCGTCAACCTGACCGCCCGCCGGTTCTCCAACCAGGTGCATCCCGCGGTGCGCAGAGTGCAACAGGAGCAGGCGCAGCTGGCGACCGTCGTCGAGGAGACGGTCGCCGGCGTCCGCGTCATCAAGGGCTTCGGCGCCGAGCAGGTGCAGGCCGACAAGCTCGAGGTCGAAGCCGACGACATCCGCGATGCCTCGATGGTGGCCGCCAAGGTCCGGGCGAGGTTCTTGCCGTTCATGGAGCTCATGCCGGCCGCCGGCCTGATCGCGGTGCTCGGCATCGGTGGCCACCGCGTGCTCGACGGCCAGCTCAGCGTCGGTGAGCTCGTCGCGTTCAACTTCTACGTCGCACTCCTGGTCTGGCCGCTGCGGACGATCGGCATGACGGTTGCGTTCGGGCAGCGCGCGGCGACGGCGCTGCAGCGCATCGACGAGGTGCTCGACGTCGTGCCCGAGGTCGTCGATCCCGAACATCCCCGAGTCGGCGCGCACTCCGGCTCGGTCCGCTTCCAGAACGTGCGGTTCGGCTACGGCGAGGACGTCGTGCTCGATGGTCTCACCCTCGACATCGAGCCCGGCACGTCGGTCGCGCTCGTGGGCGCAACCGGTTCCGGCAAATCCACGATGGCGCGGCTGCTGGTGCGGTTCTACGACCCGGTCGGCGGCTCGATCGAGCTCGGCGGTGTGGATCTCCGCGACCAGACCGTGCACGACGTGCGCCGCTCGGTCGGCCTCGTGTTCGAGGACACGCTGCTGTTCCACGACACCGTTGCGGCGAACATCGCGTTCGCCAATCCCGATGCCGACGAGGCGACGATCCGTGCGGCGGCAGCGCTCGCCGGCGCCGCCGACTTCATCGACGAGCTCCCCGAGGGGTACGACACCGTGCTCGGCGAGCGTGGGTTCTCGCTGTCGGGTGGGCAACGTCAACGGGTGGCGATCGCCCGCGCGGTGGTGTCCGACCCGAGCGTGCTGATCCTCGACGACGCGACCAGCGCCGTCGACCCCACCAAGGAGCACGAGATCCGCGATGCGATGGGGACCGTGATGCAAGGCAGGACGACGATCGTCATCGCGCATCGCCCCGGGACGATCGCGATGGCCGACCGAGTCGTGCTCATCGACCGCGGCAAGGTGGCGGCGCAGGGGACCCACGACGAGCTGCTGGCCACGAGCACCCGCTACCGCGACGTGCTGGCGGCTGCGCGCCGCGAACACGTCGAGGCCGACCCGTCGCTCTCAGCCGGGGGTGGCGACTGACATGTGGGCGACCAACGCCGTCAGCGAGGAGGACCGCCTCGACCGCGACGAGACCCGC
The DNA here is from genome assembly GCF_030065885.1 of Ilumatobacter sp. GTDB lineage: Bacteria > Actinomycetota > Acidimicrobiia > Acidimicrobiales > Ilumatobacteraceae > Ilumatobacter. The sequence goes on from NZ_JASJCS010000020.1 coordinate 5,601, forward strand.
CAAGTGCTGCGCCGCGCAGCGCGGCTGGCACGCCCGCAGCGCCGGCTCGCGCTGGCGACGCTCGGGTTCGTCGCGATGTCGACGTCGACCACGATCGTGGGGCCGCTCTTGCTGCGCTACGGCATCGACCAGGGCATCAGGGCCGACGACCGTGGCGCGCTCAACCTCGCGATCGGCCTCTACGTCGTCGTCGCCGTCGTCGCCTACGCCGGCAGCCGGCAGCAGTACGTGTTCGTCAACCGCGCCGGTGAGGGGTTCCTCCGCGCGCTGCGAGTCCGACTGTTCGGGCACATCCAACGCCAGTCGCTGGCGTTCTTCGACCGCAACCAGGCCGGCGTCCTCGTCTCGCGGATGACCGCCGACATCGAGTCGATGTCCGAGCTCGTGCAGTGGGGCCTGCTCCAGTTCGTGGCCGCCTCGCTGCTCATCACGTTCGCGCTCGTGGTACTGCTGGTCATGTCGTGGCAGCTGACGCTGCTCGCGCTCCTGGTGATGCCCGTGATCGTCGTGGCCTCGATCCGCTTCCAGCGCGACTCGAACCGCGCCTACCTCGCCGTGCGCGAGCGGGTCGGCGAGAACCTGTCGTCGCTCCAGGAGAACATCGCCGGGGTGCGGGTCATCCAGGCCTACGCCCGTGAACCCGAGCAGTCCCGGCGCTTCCGGCGCACCAACCGGGCGCTGTACGACGCCCACCTGCACAGCGTCAAGGTGTCGACGTGGTACTTCGGTGTCGTCGAGTTCTGCGGTGTGCTCGCCACGGCGATCGCGATCGGTGCCGGAGGGTGGCTGGCGAAGAACGGCCAGGTGTCGGTCGGCACGGTCGTCGCCGTCGTGCTCCTCCTCGCGAGCCTGTTCGAGCCGGTGCAGCAGCTCTCGCAGATGTACAACACACTGCAGTCGGCCACCGCATCGCTCAACAAGATGTTTCAGATCCTCGACACCGAACCCGAGGTCGACGAGGCGCCCGATGCGGTCGACCTGCCCGCCGACGGCGTGCTGCGGGTCGACGCGGTGTCGTTCGCCTATCCCGGCACCGACGCCCGCGTGCTGCGCGACGTCTCGCTGGCGGTCGCGCCGGGCGAGCGGCTCGCCCTGGTCGGTCCGACCGGGGCCGGCAAGTCGTCGCTCGCCAAGCTGATGGCGCGGCTCTACGACCCTGACGCCGGGTCGGTGCACTTCGGCGACGTCGACCTCCGCCGCGCGACGCTGCGGTCGCTGCGCGGGCGCCTGGTCGTCGTGCCGCAGGAGGGCTTCCTGTTCGACGGCACCATCGCCGACAACCTGCGGCTGGCACGGCCCGGTGCCTCCGACGACGAGATCCGTGAGGCGCTCGCCGCCATCGACGCGCTCGACCGGTTCGAGGCGTTCCCGGAGGGACTTGCGACCGAGGTGCGCGAGCGGGGATCCCGGCTGTCGGCCGGGGAGCGCCAGCTCGTGTCGCTGGCGAGGGCCGCGCTGGTCGACCCGGCGGTGCTCGTGCTCGACGAGGCGACGTCGAGCCTCGACCCTGGCACCGAGGCGCTCGTCGAGCATGCGCTCGACCGGCTGATGACCGGGCGCACGACCATCGTCGTCGCCCATCGCCTGTCGACGGTGCAGCGTGCCGACCGGATCGCCGTCGTCGACCACGGCGAGCTCGTCGAGCTGGGAACTCACAACGAGCTCATCGACGCCGACGGCCACTACGCGCGGCTCGCGGCCGCATGGCGCAAGAGCCAGCCGGTGTGAGCCGGACGCTGTACGCCTCCGACGGCGATCAGCTCGGCTGACCCGGTCGGTTGCCGGACTCGGCCGACGGCACCGCCGTCGGCGACGTGCTCGCAGGCGTCGGCGCGGCACTCACGGGCGAACCCGTCGTCGAGGGTGGCCGGCAACGTCGGTGACGGGGCGACGTCGACGGCGCGTCCGTGCTCGTCGTTGACGTCCCTGGCCGCGAGGTGTCGTGCGCCGCGGCCTCGGGGACGTCGCGCCGATCCGCGATCATTCGGACGCCGACGAGCTCGAGACGGGCCACCGCGGCGCTGCCCGAAGCGTCGCACCCGGCCGGGCGGGGGCTCACGAGCAGGCGCTACCGTCACACCATGCCGCTGCGCGAAGAGACGATCGATGCGACCACCGACGACGGCGAGATGGTCGTCGTCGTCAAGCAGCCCGACGGCGAGCCGGCGGGCGGGGGCGCATGGCCGACGGTCGCGATCTTCATCGATGCGCCCGGGCTCCGGCCGGCCACCCACGAGTTCATGGCGCGCCTGGCGGAGCACGGTTACCGCGTCGTCACGCCGGATCTTCACCACCGCAACGGCCGCCTGCTGCACTTCGAGCCCAAGGACTTCGCCGAGGACCCGTCGCGCCGCGAGATCGTGAGGGGCTGGATCGGGTCGATGACCGACGACCAGATCCAGCACGACTTCCAGTGCGCCCTGAGGACCGTCGGCGTCGCCGACGACGCGAAGGTCGGGGTGATCGGATTCTGCCTCGGGGCCCGTGCCGTGTACCGGGCGATGGAACGTCACCCCGACCGCGTCGCATGTGGCGCGGGGTGGCACCCGTCGTTCCTGGCCGACGACGAGCCCGACTCGCCCCACCTCACGGCCGGCGGGCTGGATCGGCCGCTCTACCTCGGCATCGGCGAGGCCGACGAGGTGCAGTCGATCGCGATGCACCAGCGCTTCCTCGACGCCGTCGCTGATCTCCCGCACGTCGACGTCACGACGTTTCCGGGCGCCGACCACGGCTACACGTGGCCCGGCTACCCGTCGTACGACGAGAACGCGGCCGAGACCAGCTGGTCGAAGACGCTGGCCATGCTCGAATCGGCGCTCCGCACGTAGTTGCAGCGCGAGGCAGGGATCGGACCCTCCGCCACGCCATCGATCAGATCGAGTCGGGGGCGAAGACGAGGACGAACTCCAGCAGGCCATTGTCCTCGGTCGTGATGCCAGCGAACGAGGGATTGGCGATGTCGTAGTCCTCGAACAGCACCGGGATGCTGCCGAGCACGCCGATCTGGCCGTTCTCCAGCCGGGCAGTGAGCTCGAACGTGACCGTGTTGGTGACGCCGCGCAGGGTCAACTCGCCGGTCGCGGTCGTCTCGACGTTGGCGCCCTCGACCGCCTCGGTGCCGAGCTCGATCGGCTCGGTGAGCGTGAACGTGGCGGTCGGGAACTCGTCCGTGGACATGATCCGGCCGCGGAACTGGTTGTCGCGGCGACCGTCGTCGCTCTCGATCGACGCAACGTCGACGACGAACTCGGCGTCGGTCACCGACGTGCCGTCGATCGTCAGTGCGCCGGTGATCTGGTTCGTCCGGCCGACCGCAGCGGTGTCGACGCCGAACAGCACCTCGTCGACGCGATAGCCGAGCTCGGATGCATCGGTGATGTTCCACAGCGACACCCCCTCGGGCACACCGGCCGGTGCCGTATCGGCAGGGGGTGGCTCGGTGCCGACGGGAGCGGTGGACGCCGGGGCGTCCTCGGCCGGCGCTGTCGCCTCGGGCCGGGTGTCGGTGGGATCGTCGGTCACCTCGTCGTCGGCACCGTCGGCGACGGCGTCATCGGTCGTCGCACCGCCGTCGGTGGCTGCTTCATCGCCGTCGATCGAGAGTGCTGCGTCGAGGTCGCTCTCGTCGAGGGGGTCCTCCGGGTCGTTGATGAAGTTGACGTAGATGAGGATCGCCCCGAAGACCAGCGCGACGACGCCGACGATGCTGAACGCGCCCCACTTCAGCCATCGTGGGATCCCGCCTCGCCGCCCTCCGTCAGGGCTGGCGCCGGGGTCGACGTCAGGGGTGGTGGTGTCGTGGGTGTTCATCGTGCCTCCGGGTTGGTTCCGACGTGCAGTACGTCGGTACGCCCCCACTCGGTTCGCGAGATGATGACACGCCGTCGGCCGCCACCGGGCGCGCAGCGCCGACTTCAGACAGGTTTCAGATGAGTGCGCAACATCGAACGGAGGGTGCTGGGCACCCCCGTTCAGAGGATCTGGCTGAGGAACAGCTGTGTGCGATCCTCGCTGGGGTTCGTGAAGAAGTGCTCCGGGGTGCCGACCTCGACGACCTCGCCGTCGGCCATGAACACCACGCGATCGGCGACCTCTCGCGCGAACCCCATCTCATGGGTGACGACGATCATCGTCATCCCGCCCAACGCGAGGTCCTTCATCGTGTCGAGCACCTCCTTGATCATCTCGGGGTCGAGCGCCGACGTCGGCTCGTCGAAGAGCATGACCTTCGGGTTCATCGCCAGCGAGCGGGCGATCGCGACACGCTGCTGCTGACCACCGGAGAGCTGGCCGGGGTACTTGCGGGCCTGCTCGGGGATGCGCACGCGCTCGAGCAGCTCCATCGCGTGCGATTCGGCATCGGCCTTCGGGGTCTTGCGCACCTGTCGCGGCGCGAGCGTGATGTTGTCGAGCACCGTGAGGTGCGGGAACAGGTTGAACGACTGGAACACCATGCCGGTCTCGCGACGGATCTCCTGGATGTTCCGAACGTCGTCCGACAGCTCGATGCCGTCGACGGTGATACGGCCGCGGTCGTGCTTCTCGAGCCGGTTGATGCAGCGGATCAGCGTCGACTTGCCCGACCCTGACGGGCCGATCACGACGACGACCTCCTGCTTGCCGACGTTCATGTTGATGTTCTTGAGCGCCTGGAACTCCCCGAAGAACTTGTCGACCCCGTCGACCTCGATCATCACCTCGGACGAGTGGCCCATCAACTGGGTGGCATCGGAGAACACGGTCTCAGTCACGTGCATGATCCTTTCGTGATGGGACCGGCGGTGGTCATCGGACGCCGATCCCGAGCTTGCGTTCGAGCCGTTGGCTCTCGCGGGACATGGTGAACGAGAACGCCCAGAAGCCGAAGGCGATGAACACCAGCGTCTCGGCGATCGCGAACGGCGGGAGGAACTCCGACTGGGCATGGACGACATCGCGGACGCCGACGAACTCGAGCACGGCGATGATGATCAGCAGCGAGGTGTCCTTGAACAACGAGATGAACTGGCCGACCATCGCCGGGATCACGGCACGCAGCGCCTGGGGGAGCACCAGCAGGCGGGTGATGCCTGCCGGCGCGAGTCCGAGCGCCTGGCCGGCCTCGGTCTGACCAATGGGCACCGCCTGGAGCCCGCCACGGACGATCTCGGCGATGTAGGCCGCCGAGAAGAGCGTGATCGCGGCGATCGCGCGCGTCGGCAGTGACGGTGGCGTGTCCGAGTCGACGAAGAAGCCGAGGAAGAAGCGGGCCATCAGGAGCAGTGTGATCAGGGGGACACCCCGGATGATCTCGATGTAGATGGTCGACAGCCACCGAACCGCCGGCAGACCCGATCGGCGGCCGAGAGCCAACAGCAGCCCGAGCGGGAAGGCCAGGACGATGGCCGCGGCCGCTGCGAGCAGGTTCATGTAGAGGCCGCCCCACTCGACCCAGTCGACGTTCTCGTGACCGATGGCGTCGGAGATCTGCCAGCACACCACCCCGACCACGGTGAGCACGCCCAAGGACAACCCGAGGCGCCGGCCGAGGATGGCGCTGACGGTGCCCGCCGCAGCTGCACCGGCGACGATGACGAACGACGGTCCGAACCCTCGCTCCGAGAGCACGAGGGCCGCCCCGAGTCCGGTCACCACCGTGCCGGCCGCGCCAGCAGCTGTCGGCAGCCGCTCGGCCCACCGCCCGGTGAGGTCGAGCAATGCCGGCGTCAGCGCGAGCAGCTGGAAGCACCATGCGAGACCACCCGTTCCGCTGAGCGCCTGGAACGCGATCACGCCGCCGAGCAACGAGGCCGACAGCGACGCAGCGCGCAGCACGCTCGGTGCCCGGACGGCGAGTTGGAAGCCGATCAGTGCGGCCGCCGCGCACGCCGCCAGGATCAGCCACGGGCCGGCGGTCCGGACGCCGACGGCGAAGAGCGAGACGATGAACAGACCGAGCGCCCAGTACGACGAGAGCAGCTCGCGCGGCGTCGAACGTGTCAGCTCGGTACCGGCCAGCTCGGCACGATCGCGCGCCGAGGCTCGCACCCAGCCCATCGCCAAGCCGAGCGAACCCATCATCACGATGATGTTGACGACCATGCGGGTGCGTTCGTCGCGCGGGAACCGGCCGATCATGAACAGCTCGAGGTTGGCGCGGACCGGCGACCACTCCCCGTTCACGAAGACGAACAGCGCAGCGCGGTAGCCGAGGTACAGCGCCAGCAGGGAGAAGACCACCGTGATGATCGCGTTGTACCAGTTGTTGAAGAGGTTGTTCCTCACCCACTCGGACGGGGTCTGGTCACCGTGGCGCGGCGCCTCGGCCTCGGCGATCACGTGCGAGAGCTCGGCCGGGAGTGCGGTGTCGGCGGAGACGAAGTCACTCATGGCGTCACCTCCCCACCAGCTGGAATCGGCGGTTGACGACGTTCAGGACGAGCGACGTGACCAACGAGAACGTGAGGTACACGATCATGAGCGCGAGGATCATCTGCGTGGCCGGCTGCCCGTTGCCGATCGCGGTTCGGATCACCTGCGTGACATCGGGATAGGCGACGGCGACGGCGAGCGACGTGTTCTTGGTCAGGTTGAGGAACTGGTTGATGACCGGCGGCATCGCGATCCGGAGCGCCTGCGGGAGCACGACGAACCGATAGCGCTGGAAACCGGTGAGAGCGAGCGCGTTGGCGGCCTCGTTCTGACCGATCGGCACCGCGAGAATCGACCCACGGATGATCTCCGCGATGTGGCTCGCCGTGTACAGACCGAGCGCGAGCGTCAATGCCACGAAGGCGTCGTTGGTCGGGAGACCACCTTCGATCAGGCGCCCGCTCTCGGACACGGTCGGCCACGACATCCGCAGCGGCCCCCCGAGTGCCACGAAGGCGATGAGGCCCAGCCCGAGGATCGTGGCCAGCGAGTACAGCACCCGGTGGTGCGGCTGACCGGTGTCGACGTTGACCTTGGTTCGCCAGCGCCACACCCCGATCGCGACGACCAGCACCGCCAGCATGACGAGCCAGAACAGACCGCTGTTGCCGTCGTTGGCGACCGACGGGAATCCGAGCCGCGACTTCGACAGGATCATGAAGTTGTCGTCGGTGCCGGGGAGCTTGATCTGTCGTGGTGGGCTCGACGGATTGAACGCCGGCAGGGCGGTGTTGTTCACGAACAGCGCGGCACCGACGAAGATGATGATGACGAGCGGCGGGATGTTGCGAAACACCTCGACGTACAGCGTGGTCAGCTTGCGCAACACCCAGTTCGTCGAGAGCCGACCGATCCCGATCAGGACGCCGAGCACCACGGCGAGCGTGATGCCGACCACGGCCGAGATCAGCGTGTTCTGGATGCCGACGCCGATCAGCTTCCAGATCGGCGACTGCGGGTCGAACGACGAGTCTCGGACCTGGAACCCGGCGGGGTCGTCGAGGAACCCGAGCCCGAACGGGATGTTCTGCTCGTCGAGGTTGGTCAGCAGATTGTTGATGAGCCACCACAACGTGATGCCCACGGCGAGCACGACGCCAACCTGCGCCGCGGCCTTCAACACCTCGACGTTGCGCCACAACGGCGGCTTCGTCATCGGTTCCGTCACCGCGTTTCCCCCATGTGGTCTCCCCCAGTGTTCGTGTGATGAACGAGCGGTGAGCGGGCCTGACCCCGAGGGGCCGGCCCGCTCACCGCATCAGAGGTTGATCAGCGGTAGGGCGGCACGTACATCAGGCCGCCGTTCGTCCACAGATCGTTGGGGGAGCCACCCAGCTGGAGACCGATCGGCACGATGTGCCGGTTGTAGATCTCCTCGTAGTTCCCGACCTGGCTGACGACCTGCACCGCGAAGTCGGCCGGCAGGCCGAGACCCGGATCGAAGCCCTCGGACTGGCCGACGAAGCGCTGGATGTTGGGATCGTCGCCGCTGTAGCTGGCGATGTTCGACGAGTCGAGGCCGAACTCCCACGCCTGGACGGTCGCCATGACCGCCCAGTTGACTGCCTGCGCCCAGGCGGTGTCGCCGTCGGCGACGACAGGGCCCAACGGCTCCTTGGAGATGACCTCGGCCATGATGAACTGCTCGGGTCCGTCGTTGCCCTCGATCGTCGCCTTGAAGGCGGCGAGCTGGGAGGCATCCGACGTCCAGGCCTCGCACTGGCCCGACTCGTAGGCCGGCTGGAGCTGGGTGTTGTCCTCGAACACGACCGGCGTGAACGGGATGCCGCGGGCGTTGAAGACCGACGTCAGGTTGAGCTCGGTCGTGGTGCCGGAGAGCACGCAGATGGCAGCGTCGGCCAGATCTTCGAGCGTCGTGAAGCCGGTCGAGGCCGGCACCATCATGCCCTGCCCGTCGTAGAAGGTGGTGAACAGGAAGTTCGAACCCTCCACACCGTCACGGGTCGCCGTCCACGTCGTGTTTCGGATCAGCAGGTCGATCTCACCGGCCTGGAGCGCGGTGAAGCGCGCGTCGGCGGTCAGCGGCACGTACTCGACCGCGTCGGCGTTGCCGAGCACGCCGGCGGCGACCACACGGCAGTAGTCGATGTCGAAGCCGGAGTAGTTGCCCTCCGAGTCGACGATGCCGAAGCCGGGCAGGGTCTCGTTGACGCCGCAGATCACGCTGCCGCGGCTCAGGACGGTGTCGAGCAGGTCACCGCCCTGGGCGACGTCCACCGTGTCGCCGTCACCGGAATCGCCCGAGTCGCCCGAATCACCGGTATCGCCCGAATCACCGGTATCGCCCGAATCGTCGGTGTCGCCCGAATCGCCGGAATCACCGGAATCGTCCGAATCGCCACCGTCCTCGGTCTCGACGGCATCGCCGTCTGCATCGTCATCGTCGTCACCGCCACACGCACCGGCGATCAATGCCAGCGCCGCGACTGCACCGGCAGCGCGCTGCCAGCGATGTGTCGTCCCCCTGCGGGTCATACTTGCCTCCTGAGCTCGGAACACATCCGTGATCGTCGTGTTCTCGTTTGGTTCACGCCGCATACCAGCGTGTCTGGCACCAGCGATTGGCGAACCCTAACAAAGACGGCGCCCACCGATGTCAAGCGCAGGTTGCGGTGTGGTTGCGGTCGGACGAACCGCAGGTGCGGTCGTCGCGAATGCAGAGCGAACAGCGGACGGTTCACATCCGCGATCGGGAGCGCGCCAGACTGGGCTGATGTCCACGGTCACCGTCGCTCGCAGCCTGCCCCGCATCGCCGAGGCGGTCGGCCTCGCCGTCCGCACGGCGGGGGCGGTGCCGCGTCAGCTCGGACTGACCCGCGCCGCCCTCGAGGCGAACGGCTTCACCGGCAAGCTCGGCGAGACGCTGGTCGTGCCGTCGCGCGAGGGTACGACGCTCGTGGCCGTCGGGGTGGGCGACGATCCGAGCGCCAACCAGCTGCGCGACGCCGCTGCGGCGTTCGCTCGCGCGGCCGGCAACCGCGAGCACCTCGCCACGAATCTGCTCGAGGCGGCGTCGGGCAGCGTCGGTGACGCCGCCGCAGCCGTCGTCGAGGGCGTCGTGCTCGCGAGCTACCGGTACGTCGGCCAGAAGACCGACACCTCGGCTGCTTCGAAGCTCGACACCTTGACGCTCGTGGCACCAGCGGCGTCGGCATCGGCCGCCGAGCGGGGCGTGACGCGGGCGATGGCGACGACGCGTGCGGCGCAACTGGCTCGCGATCTCGCCAACTCGCCGCCCAGCCACCTCAACGCACGGGGCATCGCCGATCTCGCGGTCGAGCTCGCCGCCGAGCACGGACTCGGCTGCGAGGTGTTCGGCAAGGACCAGTTGGCCGTGCTCGGTTGCGGCGGCATCCTCGGCGTCAACGCCGGCTCGGTCGAACCGCCGCGCATGGTCAAGCTGACGTACCGCCCCCGCAACCCCAAGGCGCATCTCGCGCTGGTCGGGAAGGGCGTGATGTACGACTCCGGCGGCATCAGCCTCAAGCCCAGCAACCCCATGCACGCCGTCATGAAGATGGACATGTCGGGCGCCGCAGCCGTGCTGGCCGCGATGACGGCGCTGAAGGCGCTCCGGTGCCGCAACCAGGTGACCGCCTGGCTGATGTGCACCGACAACATGCCGTCGGGGTCCGCACTCAAGCTCGGCGACGTGCTCACGATGCGGAACGGCAAGACCGTCGAGATCCACAACACCGACGCCGAGGGCCGCTTGATCCTGGCCGACGGGCTCTCGCTCGCCGTCGAGGAGGAGCCCGACGCGATCGTCGACATCGCCACGCTGACGGGCGCGGCACTCTCCGCGCTCGGCAAGGAGTACGCGGCCGTGCTCGGCACGAGCGACGCCGTGATCGAGCAGGTCGAGGCGGCGGCCGGGGCCGTCGACGAGCCCGTCTGGGAGCTGCCGCTGTCGAAGGACCGCTACCGCAAGCTGCTCGACTCCGTGGTGGCGGACATGCGCAACGTCGGCGGCCCGTATGCGGGCGCCATCACGGCTGCGATTTTCCTATCGGAGTTCTCGGGCGAGGTACCGTGGGCGCACATCGACATGGCCGGCGCCATGGACGTCGACGCCGACAAGGGTTGGAAGTCGAAGGGTGCCACCGGCTACGGCGCGCGGCTCCTGATCGAGCTGGCGCAGGGCTTCACGCCGCCGACGTGACGGGGGAACCGCGCCCCAACTTCTTGTTCGTCATGAGCGACGACCACGCCGCTCATGCGATCTCGGCCTACGGCAGCCGGATCAACGAGACGCCGCACATCGACCGCCTGGCGGCGGGCGGCATGCGGTTCGACGCGTGCTTCTGCACGAACTCGATCTGCACGCCGAGCCGAGCGTCGATCCTCACCGGCACGTACAACCACGTCAACGGGGTGACGACGCTCGACACGCACATGGACAATCGCCTCCAGACGTTCCCGAAGCTGCTGCAGACCGCCGGCTACCAGACCGCGATCGTGGGGAAGTGGCATCTCGGCCACGGGCCCGACCACGACCCGACCGGCTTCGACTTCTGGCGGGTGCTCCCCGGCCAGGGGCACTACCACAACCCGGTGATGCTCGGTCCGGGGCCCGGCGGCAGCCACGAGGTGATCGAACGCGGTGGTTACGTGACCGACCTGATCACCGACGACTGCCTCGACTGGCTCGACCGGCGTGACCGCGACCGACCGTTCATGCTGCTGTGCCACCACAAGGCGCCGCACCGCACGTGGGAGCCGAGCCGCGAGCACTTCACGATGTACGACGACGTCGAGATCCCCGAGCCCGAGACGATGTGGGACGACCACGCCACGCGGGCAGAGGTCGTGCAGGCGATGCGGATGCGGCTGATGGACCTCGACCCGATCATCGACCTCAAGTCGCCGGTGCCCGACGGTCTGACCGAGGACGAGGAGGTGCGCTGGCGGTACCAGCGCTACATCAAGGACTACCTCCGCGTCGTCGCGTCGATCGACGACAACGTCGGGCGGCTGCTCGACCACCTCGATCACGAGGGTCTCGCCGACGACACCGTGGTGGTCTACACGAGCGATCAGGGCTTCTTCCTCGGCGACCACGGGTGGTTCGACAAGCGCCTGATGTACGAGGAGTCGCTGTCGATGCCGTTCATCGTCCGCTACCCGAGGGTGGTGGCGCCCGGCTCGTCGACCGAGGCGATGGCGCTGAACGTCGACGTCGCGCCGACGTTCCTCGAGCTCGCCGGTCTCGACGTACCGTCCGACATGCAGGGCCGGTCGCTCGTGCCGCTGCTCAGCGGCGAGGAGCCCGACGACTGGCGGCGGTCGATGTACTACCGCTACTGGATGCACGGCGATCGCATCCACCGGGTGCCGGCGCACTACGGCGTCCGCACCGAGACCCACAAGCTGATCTGCTACTACAACGACCCACTCGGCCAACCCGGGGCGCACGGCCCGGTCGCACCGACCGAGTGGGAGCTGTTCGACCTCCTCGCCGATCCGCTCGAGACCACCAACGTCATCGACGACGAGCGGTATGCAGCCGTGCTCATGGAGCTCCGCGCCGAGCTCGCGCGGCTGCAGGCCGAGCTCGGCGACGCGCCGTACGTCGCCGTCGGCTGAGCGGTCGGCCGACTCACGAGGCGAGGGCGGCGGCCTCGCTGGCAGCGGCGGCTGCAGCAGGGGCGATGCCGGCTTCGACGAGTCGCCGTGCGAGGTCGGCGCGGTCGAGGCTGATCGTTCGCCGGGCCCACTCGTCGTGCTCGGCCTGGACGTCGGCCGGGAGCCGCTTGAGGTGGCGTTGTGCCACCGTCGGAAACTTGCGGCGCACGGCGAAGCCGTCCGAGAGCGGTTGCGCGAGGCCGAACATGACACACCGGTGCAGTGCCCGGCCGAACGGTGAGTTCGAGCCCTTCGCGAACGACAGTCCCATCGACGTGGCCGTGTGGCCGAGGTCGAGGGTGAACCCCGCCGGCTCGGCGTCGAAGCGCTCGGCGAACCGTCGCATGATCCACGTCGCAGTCGGTCCGATGACGCTCAGCCAGTAGCGCTCGACGTAGGCGCTGCGCGGGTCGTGGCCGCGGGCGTCGACGGTCGGGTCGACCCACGGGCGGATCGTGGCATGAGTGGGGATGAACTGGATGACGTCCATGCGTGGGGCTCCGTTCGGGTGCTGAGCGCGGGAGGGAGGCCGGACGAGCTGAGTGGGGGGACCATGCGGCCCGAAGCGGAACCGTCCCATCGAGATCTGTGCCATGAGCTGGGCCTTCACGGTTCTGCGGGAAGTCTCCAGAACCCCTCCAGATCGTCTCCAAGACCCACGGCGTCGGATCCCCCATGGTGGTGTCAGACCCGGACGGAGAGGCCGCTCGGGGCCGAACAAAGGACACGAACCGCCATGACCATCACCGAAACCCCTCAGCTCCCCAACGGCGTCAACGTCGAGGCGCTCCTCGGCGCCCGCGAGGCGTTCAAGAGCGACACGTCGCTGACCGAGTTCACGTGGCGGGCCCGCAACGAGTGGGTCAACGGCACGCACAGCCGCACGACGATCGAGGACTTCTACGGTGTCGGCGGCGAGCAGTCGCACAACGCCGCCCAGGTCCACGACGCCGACCACCCGGCGCTGTTCGCCGCCGAGGACAACGGCTCGACCCCCGTCGAGTTCGTCCTCCACGCGCTCGCCGCATGCCTGACCGGCGGCGTCGCCTCCGTCGCCGCCAACCGCGGCATCACGCTGAACTCGGTCACGTCGGTGATCGAGGGCGACATGGACCTGCAGGGCATCCTCGGCATGGACCGCGACGTCCGCAACGGCTACAGCGGGGTGCGAGTCTCGTTCGAGATCGACGCCGACGCCGGCGCCGAGGAGATCGAGGCGCTCGTCGCCCAGTCGCAGAGGCGCTCGGCCGTCTACGACATCCTGACCGGCGCCACCCCCGTCGAGATCAGCGTCTCGGCGAAGTGACCCGACGCCGCCGGTGACCGGGTCCCCTCGCCCGGTCACCGCAGCGGCGTCCCACGAAGCCCCCCGAACCACCCCTCCGTCGATCACCCCAGCGAGACCCGAGATGAGCATCCACCACTCCAGCCCAGCGCCATCATTCAGCACCACCGCCGTCGTGGTCGGTGCCGGCCAGGCAGGCCTCGCGATGAGCCGCTGCCTGACCGAACTGAGCATCGACCACCTCGTGCTCGAGCGCGGCCGCATCGCCGAGCGGTGGCAGAGCGAGCGCTGGGACTCGCTCCGGCTGCTGACGCCGAACTGGATGACCCGCCTCCCCGGTCACGCCTATGAGGGCGACGACCCCAACGGCTTCATGTCGATGCCCGAGGTCGCACGGTTCTTCGCCGAGTACGCCCGGATCATCGATGCGCCGGTGCTCGACGAGACGACGGTCGTCTCCGCCCGCCCCACCGACGACGGCTACCTGCTCGACACCACCCGCGGCACGATCTCGTGCCGGTTCCTCGTCGCGGCCACCGGGGCCTGCGCCACCCCCGCCATCCCCGACGTCGCCACCGCAGCGCCGAGCCGCCTCTTCCAGATCACCCCCAAGCACTACCGGCGGCCCGACCAGATGCCCGAGGGCGGCGTGCTCGTCGTCGGCGCATCGGCGTCCGGCGTGCAACTCGCACGCGAACTGCACGAGTCGGGACGTCCCGTGACGCTCGCCGTCGGCGCCCACACGAGGATCCCGCGCCGGTACCGAGGGCTCGACATCCACGAGTGGCTCGACATGATGGGCACCCTCTCGCGGGGGTACGACACGATCCGCGATCTCGATGCCGCACGGCGCGAGCCGTCGTTGCAGCTGGTCGGTTCCGACGACGGTCGCACGCTCGATCTCGCCGAGCTGCAACGGATCGGCGTTCGGCTGACCGGACGCGTCGAGCGCTTCGGACTCGGACACGTCCGGGTCGACGGCGGCCTCTCGGCTGCCGTGGCCGCCGCCGATGCCTCCCAGACCCGCCTGCTCGACCGCATCGACCGATGGGCCGCCGACAACGGTCTCGACCGCGAGATCGACCCGATCGATCGGCCGGCGACGGTGCACATCGGCTCTGAGGCGAGCGCCGTGGATCTCGACGGCATCAACTCCGTGTTCTGGGCGACCGGCTACCGGCCCGACTACTCGTGGCTCGACCTGCCGGTCGTGCGCGCGGACGGCACGATTCCCCACGACGGCGGCATCGTGCACGAGAGCCCGGGGCTGTACCTGCTCGGTCTGCCGCTGATGCGGACCCGCAAGTCGACGTTCATCGACGGCGTCGGCGTCGACGCCGAGGCGCTCGCTCGGCACCTCGCCGTTCGTCTCGGAGTCGGCCGCACCGCCGGCGATACGGTGACGGTGTGACGCCGGACGAACTCGCGATCATCCGAGGTGACGGCCAGGTCATGCACGACCTTGCCGACGCCTTCGCCACGACGTTCTACGCAACCTTGTTCGAGCTGGCGCCGGCGACGCGTTCGCTGTTTCCCGACGATCTCGTGGCCCAGCGCGGCAAGCTCGTCGACGAGTTGGGCTTCCTGATCGAGGCCGCGACCAGCATCGACGACGGGCTCGGCGACTTCGTCGAACGAGCCTCCGAGCTCGGCCGGCGCCACGTCGAGTACGGCGTGACCGGCAACGACTACGTGCCAGTCGGACAGGCGTTGATCGCCGCGCTGCGGTCGTGCATCGACGACTGGGACGACGAGCACGAAGCGGCCTGGATGAAGCTGTACCGGCTGATCGCAGACGTGATGCGGGAAGGCACCGAGGCCCGCCTCTTCTCGGCCGGCTGACCGGATCGGACCGCTCGATCAGGTCAGGCGGTGTGAGCTGCGCGATCGCTGATGTCGGCCAACCAGTTGTTGCCGAGCCGGCGGTACTCGGACGAGATTCGTCGAAACTCCTCGGGGTCGGCTCCGTCGGCGATGGCCCGGACGTGGCGGGCCCGGACCGGCCAGATGTCGCCCTCGATCGCCGGCGCGAGCCCATCCAGCCGATCGACGACCTCGGCCGCGGCCCCGAACATCGCCGCCGAGGCGAGCAGCTGCGCCTCGGTGACGATGGCGCCGACATCGTGCGCCTCGTCCGCGTTCGGGAGGAGGAGGTCGAGGGCGGTCGCGCTGTCGCCGACCGCCGCCAGCACTTCGCCGACCGAGAGCACCAGCGACCACCGGAGCTGGCCTCGGAGATCGTCCACCGACTCGAGCGCGATCATGGCCTGGCGATGCGCGGGCTCGACGTCGCCGAGGCGGGCGTTGGCGTGGGCGAGCAGTGCGGTCATCTGCGGTTCGGCGTGGATGAGGTTCTGGCTGCGGACCGCGGCGAGTGGCGTGAGGATCAACTCGCGCGCCGCCCGGGCACGGCCTGCGGCGAGCTCGGACCGTGCAGCGGCCATCGGGAGCCAGGCCAGCATCGTGCGCTTCCCGAACGGCAGGTGGGTCCGCACCAGATCGCTGGCCGTCGTGAGATCGCCACGGTTGAGGTGGCAGGTGACCGCGATCGAGGTCGACACCTCGGCGCCGGCCTGCGCCGCGCCTGGCGGCAGCGCAGCCGAGGCCCGGTCGTGCTCGTCGAGCAGGCGCAGCGCCTCCCCGATCTCGCCGCGCAAGAGATGAGCCTGGGCGAGGCCCCGCGTCACCTCGAGGCGGGGTGGTCCGTCGAGGTCGTCCGGCACGGTGGCGGCGCGTTCGATCACGCTGTCGGCGAACCCGAGGAACGATTGCAGGCCGATCGAGTGCGCGGTGATCAACGAGCGGACCGGCTCGTCGAACGACGCCTCGCCTTCGGCCAGCAGGCCCAGCGCCTCGTCGAACCGGGCCCGAACGTGGAACTGGATCGTGGCTCGACGCCGCAACACGGTCGCCGCCGTGGTCGGGTCGACGTCGTGGCCGGAGATCTCCTCGAGGAGGCGTTCGGCGATGTTCATCTGGCCGCGACGGAAGTGCAGCTCGGCGCGGAGCTGACGGGCGTCGCCACCCGGCTCGGTCGCGTCGAGATGGTCGAGCAACACCTCGGCACTGGTGCCGTCGGCCCTGGCGACCGCGTGGTGTGCCGCTTCGAGCACCTGGTCGCGCGGCGGGGCGTCGCCGGTCTCGACCGACCACCTGATCAGGCGCAGCCGGTCGAGCTGCGACACCGCCTCGCCGGACAGCGCTGCGATCAGCCGGTGCTTGTGACGGCGCGCCCTGAGCGGGCCGAGGCTCTCGGCGAGCAGCAGCGAGACGTGGGCATGGGCGAGCGAGACGCGCGGACCGTCGCTCGTCTCGGTGAGCGCCAGCAGCCCGGTGCGGTCGAGCGTGTCGAGGACGTCGGCGCCGGCCAGATCGGTCGCGACGTCGAGGTCGAGCTCGCCGGCGACCGCCAGGAGCTCGGCTCCTGCTAGCACGGCGGGTTCGAGATCGGAGATCACGAGTCGGTCGTGCCCCGGGCGACCGGCGGCCGGTTGGATCGGCCCCACGAGCCGCCAGACGTCTGCCTGTCGGTCGAGCGAGTGCGTGGCGAGGCACGCCTCGACGAGCTGCTGGAGTGCGCCGGGCAGGCCCCGCGAGAGTTCGGTGAGCTGGGCGAGGCTGCCGAGGTCGATCGGGCCCGCGAGCACCCGGTACAGCAGTACGTCGAGATCGGTGTCGTCGAGCGGGCTGAGCTCGAGATGCCTGACCTGGTTGCTGCGGATCAGCTCGTCGAGCACGAGCGCGTCGCCCGGCGCCGTCCGTTGGGTCATGATCGCGAACACCGAGCCCGACCCGACGAGCGAGCCGATCAGTGCGCCCGAGAGCTCGTCGATGTGATCGGCGTTGTCGACCATCATCACGAGCCGGCTGCCGGCCGACAGGTCCTCGAGCGCGGCCCGCGCCCGCTGGAACACGCTCGCCCGCGCCAGGTCGCCGTCCTGGGCGCCGGCCTCGATGACGTCGGCGGGCATCAGGTGGGCGAGCGACGCCAGCGGGATCTGTTCGGACTCGGCGTGCCCGCTGATCTGGATCGTCGGGTAGCCCGCGGATCCGGCGCGCTCGACCGCCTCGCGGGCCAGCCGGGTCTTGCCGACGCCGATCGGTCCCGTGAGCAGCACGCCGTTGCGGGCCGGGTCGCGGAAGCACTGGTCGAGTTCGTCGAGTTCGTCGTGACGCCCGACGAGGGGCCACCGTGAGTCGAGCTCGGGCGCGTCGCCGTCGGGGCCGTCGTGCAGTCCGACGGCCGGGGCGGCCTCGCGTTCGGGCGTGGCCGCCGCCTCCGTCAGCTCGACCTCGGCGACGAACCGGTATCCGCGGCCGTGGACCGTCTTGATGATCTCCTGGGCTCGGCCGCTGTCGCCGACGGCCTGGCGGGCGGACTTGATGCGGCTCGTGAGCGCCGACTCGCTGACGAAACGGTCGCCCCAGACGTTGTCGAGCACCTCTTCCTTGGTGACGAGCCGATCGCGATGCTCGATGAGGTAGGCGAGGACGTCGAAGACCTGCGGCTCGACGGGCACCAGTTCGCCCGAGGCGCGGATCTCCACGCGATCGAAGTCGACCTCGTACGCCGCGAACCTGGCGATCACGCAGCCATTGTTGCCGATCGCCGACGGGCTGTCAGTGCCGGATCACGCCAGCAACTCGCCGGCGCGGCGCAGGGCCGTGGCCTCCCACACGAGGCCCAGGTCGTCGAAGCCGTCGGCGACCTGGGCGACCGCACCGTCGCCGGCCAGCGCGGCCGCCGCTGCAGCCCTGAGCTGGGCCAGCTCTCCGTCGACGACGAGTGACAGCTCGGCGAGCCGCGCGTGCGTGGCCGGCGCGCCGCCCGCACAGGTCGCGGCGGCGAGCAGCATCGACTCCATGTAGCGGTTGCCGTGGTCGCCCGCGTGCCCCGCCAGCGCGAGCAGCTCGTCGACCACGCGCTCGCGATCGCCGTCGACGGCGTCGATGCCGGCGACCGCCCAGCGCATGTCGAGCGACGTCGTGTTCGTCGCCGCCGGATAGTCGTGACGCATCTCGTCAGCGTCCTGCCGGGCCCGTTCGTCGTCGCCGAGCTGGATTGCGGCGAGGCCGGTCGAGGCCTGCAGTGGCCGGCTGTTGGTCGTGATCCCGAGTGCCTCGCAGATGTGGATGTGCGGGTCGAGCCAGTCGAGCACCTGTTGCCAGCGTCCCGTCAAGAGGGCGAGGCGCCCTGCGGCGATGGCGACGAATCCGAACGGGGGCGGCGACCCGTGGCCGACGTAGCGATCGAACGCATCCCACGCGGCCTCGGCACGGCCGAGCTCGGTGAGCGTGAGGATCTCGACGAACTGCGCGTACGCCGGGCCCGTCCACGTCAGTGTGCGCGACAGCGTGGCGATGACCGCTTGGCACTGCTCGAGCCGCTCGAGGGCTGCGACGTACTCGCCGCGCGTGAAGTGCGCCATCGCCGCGCCCTCCAGGTAGTCCACACGCCGGTGACCGGTGGCGTCGGCGAGCCCGGCGTCCGCCCGCTCGATCACCTCGTCTGGGCGCCGTCCGTCGAGCGCCGCGACGGTGGTCCAGTACGAATCAAGGGTCGCTCTCGCCTCGCCGTCGAACCGGGCGATGTGGTGGTCGAGGAAGGCCAGTGCTTCGTCGTGGCGCCAGGTGCCGTAGAACATCCACGTCGCGATCCGCCTGACGACGAACGCCGCATCGTCGGCGTCGAGGTCGTCGAGGTCGATGCCCTCCCAGACCTCGCCCGCCTGGTCGAACCGCCCGCGCATGTACAGGGCCTCGCCGTAGAGCTGGGCGTGCCGCGCCGTGCGCCGCTCGGCCGGGACGCGTTCGAGCAGCCGGATCGCGAGCCCGCTGTCGCCCTCGATCACCGCCAGCGTCCCCGACTCGATCAGCAGCGCGTCGTCGACCTCGGCGTCCGACCCGAGTCGGAGCTGCACGAGCTGGAGCCGGTCTGCGGCGCTCGTCGGGCTGCTCGTCTCGAGCGCCTCGGCCAGGCGCTGACGATGGCGACGGTCGCGCAGCGGCGTCACGCGGGAGCCGAGGATCTCGCCGAACAGGGGGTGCGAGACGCGGAGACGCGCCGACGTCCCGACCTCGCGTACCGAGATCATGCCCTCGAGCTCGAGCTGGTCGAGCACCTCGTCGTCGATCAGCGAGAAGGCGACGTCGAGATCGAGGTCGCCGGCCAATGCGACCAACTCGAGTGCGTCGCGCTGTTCGGGCTGCAGCCGGTCGAGCCGATCGGTGATCGCTGCACCCATGTCGTTGGGTGTGGTGATGCGGCCGGTCAGGCGCCAGACGCCCCTGTTGTTCACGAGTTGCCGGGCGTCGACCGATGCCTCGACCAGCTGGCGGAGCACCCCCGGCACGCCCCGGGCAGCGGCGACCAGCGCCTCGGTCGTCGAGGGCTGCACCGGCCCGCCGAGCACTCTCGACAACAGTGCGGTCAGCTGGTCGTCGGCGACCGGCGGCAGCGGCACGTCGATGACGTCGCCACTGCGGACGAGGTGGTCCATGGCGATCAGCTCGTCGCCGTCCAATCGCTGGGTCATGACCGCGAAGACCGAGCCACCGGAGATCAACGAGCCGATCAATGCCTGCGACAGCGTGTCGACGCGCTCGACGTCGTCCACCATCAGGACCAGCCGCCGGCCGTCGGCGAGCGCCTCCACGGCGCGCCGGGCGCGCTGGAACAGCGCCGTGCGGGCCAGATCGCCCTGATATCCCGCGACATCGGTCACGTCGGTCGGTAGGAGGTGCGCGACCGCTGCCAGCGGCACGTCCTTCGCGCTCGCATGGCCGTTGATCCGCGCGGTGGGGTGGCCGGCCGCGGTCGCCGCCTCGAGCACCGCCCGTGCCAGCCGTGTCTTGCCGAGACCGGCCTGACCGGTGAGGAGCACGCCGCCGATCCGACCCCGCTCGAATGCCGTGAGGACGGTCGACAACTCGTCGTCACGACCGGTGATCGGCCAGGTCTCGTCGAGCGTCCGGTCCGTTCGGATGCCGCCGGGGTCGTCGGGTTCGGCGTCGCTGCGATCGCCGCGGCGCTCCGGCGGGGGCGCGACGGGCGCGTCGTCGTCCACACCGACGAGATCGGCGATGAAGCGATAGCCGCGACCGTGCACCGTCCGGATCGTGTGTTGGTCGCGCCCGGTGTCACCGACCGCCTTGCGGGCCGACTTGATGCGGCTGGTGATCGCTGCGGCGCTGATGAACCTGCTGCCCCACACCTCGTCGAGGAGCTCCTCCTTGGGCACCACCCGCTCGCGGTGCTCGATGAGGTGCACGAGCACCGAGAACACCTGCGGCTCGACGGGCACGATGTTGCCGGCGACTCGGATCTCCTGGACCTCGGTGTCGACCTCGACGTCGGCGAAGCGATGGGTCACGGACGTCATCTTCGCGGGAGGGTCGCGGTGCGGCCGAGCGGTGCGTCAGCCGAGCGCTGCGGTGAGCAGCCAGTACACCGGCATGCCCGCGCAGAACGCATGCATGACGTTGCCGCTGCGGCGAGCGGCGACGAAGCCCGTCGAGATCGCGGCCAGCTCCGGCAGTGTGGCTCGGCCGCCGCCGGCAGCGAACAACATCGACGTGACGAGGGCGGCGACCGCAGCGGGCGCCACGAGCGCCATCGGCCGCGCCGTCCATGCCGGCAGCGAGCGGTCGCCGAGCAGCACGAACATGCTGGCGCGCATCGCATAGGTGCCCGCCGCGACGCCGAGGAGGACGAGCCAGGTGCTCATCGGTCGGCCTTCGTGCCGATGCCGGCGGTCGCGATCCCCGCCAGCGCGCCAGCGATGACGGCGCTCTGGAACGGCAACCAGGCACCGGCCAGGACGACCGCGCCGGCGACCACCGCGGCAGCGCCCGACCGCTTGTCAGGTGTCGACTTGGCGAGCAGGCCGACCAGTGCCAGCGGCGCGGCGACCTCGAGCCCGAGTGAGTCGGGGAGGCGTGCGCCCGCGAGCATCGCGACCGACTGGCTGCCGATCCAGGCCGTGGTCAGCCACGCCGACGCGCCCGTGTAGTAGGCGATCCGTCCGTACCGATCGAGATCGTTGCGTTCGAATCGCGGGAGACAGGTGAAATGGAGCTGATCGACCACGGGAACTGCCAGCAACATCCGCCGGCCGAGCGGCTCGCGCCGGAACCACGGAGCGAGCGATGCGCTGTACAGCAGGAGACGGGCGTTGATGATCACGGCCGAGAGGACGATGACCAGCGGTGCCGCACCCGCATCGAGCATCTGCACGGTCGTGAGCTGTGCGGCGCCGGCGAGGACCAGGGGGCCGCTGGCGAAACCTTCGAGCAGCGACAGCGACGTCGTGGTGATCGCCGCGCCGATGGCGAACCCGAACGGCACGACGCCGAGGACCATCGGCGTGATGTCGCGGACACCGTCGGCGAAGGCCGCCCGGGTGGTCGTCGTCGCCTGTGGCGAGGCGTCGACGAGGGCGGTGCTCATCACGTGGCACCGACCAGCTCGGCGGGCCGCTCGGCCTTCTGCATCCACACGGGCACCGGGCAGTGCTCGATCTCGGACCGAGTCGGCCGCCGGAACCGCTCGGCGCGGAACCACGTGCGGTAGGTGTCCTCGCCCATGATCGATGCGAGCGCCGTCGTCTGGCTGGCGTGCGCGGCGAGTGCCCGGCGCTTGCGATCGAGCTCGGCCTCGTCGAGCGCGCACTCCAGAGCGATCCGCGACCGCGAGACCGAGGCGGGGCCCTCGCCGCCGAAGTCGGCGTAGACGCCGAGGCGGTCGTGCATGACGCGATGCAGGGCGACGAAGTCGTGCGTCACCGTTGCGTACAGCAGCTCGCCGTGGCCGCCCCGGCGCCATGCCTCGGTCGCCCAGCGCGAGATCGCCCGGTGATCGGGATGGTTGGTCATGCCGTCGGGCCCGAACGTGACGATCGCGTCGGGACGCACCGACTCGATGACGTCGACCATCCGTGAGACGACGGTCTCGTCGTCGACCAGGTCGCACTCGCCGTCGCGCAGCCCGAGGAACCGCACGTCGTGCACGCCGAGTTCGGCAAGGCTCGCTCGCAGCTCTGCCTCGCGCAGGGCGGCGAAGTGGTCGCGGTCGTAGTCGGCGGGGTCGTCGGTGCCCTTCTCGCCGCGCGTCGCCGTCAGCACCGTGACCGAGCCACCGCTCCCGACGACCCGCGCCATGAGGCCCGCCGAGAGGTAGGCCTCGTCGTCGGGGTGGGCCCAGATGCCGATCAGGCGCTCGGGGACGGGGCGGCTCGTCGGCGTCAGCGTGTTGCCGACTGTCGTGTAGCTGGTGACGGACCGGCGGACCGGCCCCTCGGTGGCCGGGTGAGCCGTCTGGTCGTGGGTGGGGTGGTGGTTCATGGTGCGTGCTCCTGAGGACGTCGGGTCGACGCTGGTCGTCGATGTGGTCGACCCGGGTGATGTCTCGACTGGGCCGATACGTCGACCGTACGGAGCCGTGGCTCGCAGGTCTTGGAGCCCGTGTGGAGAAGCTCTGGAGGTTCGTGCAGGGGTTTCTCCACGACGTCGTCAAGCCGTCTCCAAGCCTCGCCGGGCAGATTCCTCCACCATCGACGTCATGAGCAATCGCACCGATCTCCCCATCCGTCCGTCCTACGACGTCGTCGTCGTCGGTGCCCGCGCCGCGGGTGCCTCGACTGCGATGCTGCTCGCCCGTCGCGGGCTCTCGGTCCTCGCCGTCGATCGCACGGCCTACGGCTCCGACACGCTGTCGACGCACTCGCTCGCACCTGCCGGCGTGCTGCAGCTCAGCCGCTGGGGCGTCCTCGACGCGATCCGAAAGGGCGGGACGCCCGTCGCGAGCCGGGTCGTGTTCCACTACGGCGACGACCTCGTCGAGATCGACGTCCCCGCCCGTGGCGACGTCGACGGCCTCTACTCGCCGCGTCGCACGCTGCTCGACCGGACCCTGGTCGACGCCGCCGTCGACGCCGGTGCCGACGTGCGCCACGGCGTGTCGATGGTGGGGCTGCTCCACGACGCCGGTCGGGTCGCCGGCGTGCAGCTCGAGGTCGACGGCGAGCTGCGCTGCATCGCCGCCCGCGCCGTGATCGGTGCCGACGGCGTCCGGTCACGGGTCGCCGAGCACGTCGGCGCCCAGACGACCCACCAGGAGGCGGCGACGTCGGCCGTGATCTACTCGCATTGGGAGGGCCTGCCCGACGACGTCATCGTCAACCACTACGGCTCCGGCAAGGTGGCGGGTTCGATCCCGACCAACGACGGCGCGGCCGTCGTCTGGGTCGGCATGCACCCCGACGAGTTCAGGGCGTCAGCACGAGGGAACGTCGCCGAGGCACAGGCGGCGCGCATCGCCGAGCTCCCGCGATTCGTCGCCGAGCTGGAAGGGGCCCGCTGCATCGGCGGGTACCGCGCCTGGCCGGGTCAGCCGGGCTTCGTGCGGCAGGGCTGGGGCGCCGGATGGGCGCTCGTCGGCGACGCCGGATACTTCAAGGACCCGGTCAGCGCGCACGGCATCACCGATGCCCTGATCGGCGCCGAGCTGGTCGCTGACGCCGTGGCCGACTCATTCGCCGGTGCCGACGAGGCCGAGGCCTTCGGCCGGTTCGAACGTGAGCGCGACGCGATGGCGGCCCGGATGATGCCGCCGGTCGCCCGCATCGCATCGCTGCCCGACGAGATGGGCGTCGTGATGTCGTCGTTCGTCGAGATGACCAAGGCGCTCCACGCCGAGTGGAACCTGATCGAGTCGAACTTCGGGGCGGTGGCCGCCGTCTGACCGACTCGTCGGGCGCACGCGATCGTCAGGCGTGCGTTCGCAGCCACTCCCGCGGACCGATCGCGAAGTGAGGGTCGAGGTCGGGGTCGAGCGATCGCAGAGTGTCGATCAGATCGGCCATGTCGAGCGAGACGCAACCGCTCGTCGGTCGCGTGCTGCCGACCGACGCGTAGCTGTGGCGGTGGAGGAAGATCGCCGCCGCGTACGGCGTCTCGCCGGGCTCGTCGCCCGACACCGGATCGAGGTTGGCGCCGATCACGGCAGCGTGCGAGTACACGTCGCCATACCGCTGGAGCCACTCGTCGTCGGGGCCGGGGCATCGCGGCCGATTGACGAGATGCTGATACCGCGCGGTGTGCTTCGTGGCGCCCCAGCAGTCCTCGGCGCGGACCGACCGGTACGCGACCTGGACGCCCGGGTCGGGCCGGTTGCCGAACATGCTGAACGTCTGGCCGTCCCACGCCGTCACCACGCCGAGCGGGAACACGCCGGCGGGCGTCGTCCCGTCGCCGGATCGGCGCTCGAGCAGCGGGCGCGTGCCGTTGCGGCCGAATCGGGCGGCCTGGGCGGGTCGCTGGCAGCGCCATTCGCCGCCCGCCCGGACCGCCACCTCGACCGTGCCCTCGCTCGACTCGAACGAGTCGGTCGCCATGAGGACGAGTTGATCGACGCCTGGGTGGCGCAACGACACCGCCTCGACGGTGGCGAGGTCGCAGGTGACGCCGACGCCGAACGCGACGCCTCGATCCGCCGGCAGCGTGGCCGTCGCCGGGCCGACGGTGGTGTCGGCCGCGAACGCGACGCCGCCCACTGCGGCGAGCGCAAGGACGGCTCGGGCGATCACGCCCGAAGTCTCGCGGCCGGAGCCGATGCGCCACAATCACCCCATGGACAACGCCCCCGTCGGTCTCGTTCCCGCCGCCGAGCGGATCGCGGCCGCCGAGCGGGTCGTCGTGCTGACAGGCGCCGGCATCTCGACGGACTCCGGCATCCCCGACTTCCGCGGCCCGAACGGCGTCTGGACGAAGAACCCCGCCGCCGAGAAGGCGGCGAACATCACCAACTATCTCAGCGACCCTGAGATCCGGAAGGCGGCGTGGCTGAACCGGTTGGACACGCCGGTGTGGACCGCCGAGCCGAACAGCGGCCACGAATGCGTCGTCGATCTCGAGCGACGCGGCCGGCTGCACGCAGTCGTCACGCAGAACATCGACGGGCTCCATCAGGCCGCGGGCAACGATCCCGAACGGGTCATCGAGGTGCACGGCACGGTGCGGTGGACCCGTTGCTGGGAGTGCTCCGACCGCCGGCCGATGCGCGAGACGCTCGACCGCGTGCGCGCGGGCGAAGCCGACCCGCCGTGCCTCGTGTGCGGCGGGATCCTCAAGTCCGACACCATCAGCTTCGGCCAGGCGCTCGTGCCAGAGGTGATCGACCGGGCCATGCAGGTCAGCGACGAGTGCGATGTGATGCTCGCCGTCGGGTCGACGCTGACCGTGTTCCCGGTCGCGAACTGCGTGCCGCGGGCCAAGGCCGGCGGCGCCGCGGTGATCATCGTCAACGGCGAGTCGACGGCGATGGACCGATACGCCGACCACCTGCTGATCGGCCCGATCGCCGAGATCCTCCCGGCGCTCGTGGCGCGCTGACGGCGCGCTCCCTCAGCGGCGGGCTTGGCTCGCGAGCAGTGCGCCACCGATGACGAGCACGATCCCCACGAGCGCGAGCGGCGCAACGTCGTCGTCGCGGAACACGACGCCGAGCACCAGCGACACGACAGGGATCAAGTACGTGATGAACGACGCCCTGGTCGACCCGACCCGCCCGACGAGGGCACCCATGATCGCGAACGCGAATCCGGTGCCGATCACGCCGAGCGCGAGGACGGCGACGATCGGACCGGCCTCGAGCTCGGCCGCCCCGATGTCCCACACGCCGTACGGCAGCGTCCAGACGGTGGCGAGGAGCAGCATCCTCGTCATCAGCGGCAGCGTGCCGTACGCCGCCTGGAGCGGCGCGGCGAGGTTGATCGCGAAGCCGTAGCAGAGCGTCGCAGCCAGCACGAGGAAGACGCCGCCGGCCTGGCTCGAACCGTCGCCGATCGAGGGCAGGCTGATGAACACGATGCCGGCGAACCCGACGCCGATGCCGACCAGCAGCGGGCCGCGCGGCGGCTGCCGGAGCAGGACCGCGGCGACGGTGGCGACGAAGATGGGCGTCGCACCGTTGAGCAGTCCGGTGACGGCCGAGTTGATGTACTGCTCGGCGATCGGGAACAGCGTGAACGGCACGGCGACCCAGATGACCGAGAGCAGCAGCAACCGGCGCCGGTCGGTCGGCTCGATCCTGACCGCCGGCTGGGGGAGCGCGAGCAGCGCTGCGGCACCCGAGGCGACCCGCACGAGCGTGATCAGGCCCGGAGGCAGCGCATCGAGGCCGATGTCGATTAGGAGGAACGATGCGCCCCAGACGACGGCGATCGACAGGAAGAGCGCCCAGTCCTGCGGCGTGAACGACCCGTCGTTGGCGGCCTCTGCTCGCGTGAACATGCGCTCTGAGCGCTCGGTCTGGGGCACGGGGGCGACGGTAACAACGCCCCAACCTCGGTCGCTGGTGGGAATCGGACGTCGCGCCCGCAGGAGCCGATCGGGTGCGGTGTGCGAGCATCGTGCCGTGTCCTGCCTCGCTGACTGCCACGTGGCGCCGGGCCGCGCCGGTGGGTCGGTCACGTCGTGACCGTCGAGTACCGCGAGCTCGGCGCTCGCGATGCAACCCTGCTCGTCGATCTGATGGACGCCGTCGTCCCCGACTGGCGACGACGCGAGGTGGAGGGCGGCCCGGATCGATTCCTGGCCGACCCGAACACGTTGGTGCTCGGTGCGTTCGACGTGGCGTCGGGCGTGCCCCTGCCGGTCGGGTGGGCGTGGGCGGTCGGCATCCGCCAGCCGAACGGTTGGTCGATGGCGTACCTCCACCAGCTCGATGTCGTCGCGTCGCACCGGCGGCGCGGGATCGGCAGACAGCTCGTCGAGCATGCGATGGCGGTGGCCCGTCAGCGGGGCCACGATCGGTTCTGGTTGTCGACCGGTGGGCACAACGAGGTCGCCAACGCGATGTACGCCTCGCTCGGCGGGGAGCGCAAGGAGCTCGGCGACGTCAACTACTGGTGGCAGCTCGTCGAGCGCTCCGACTGACGTCGCGAGTTGTGTCAGACACAACTCGCGACATGGCGGGGCGGAATACCTGACCGGTTCGGTAGGTTTTGTCGTCTATGGCAACGTTCCGCGACCTGCTGTCGGCCGCCAAGTCCGAGATCGTCGAAGTGACGACGGCCGAGGCCGCCGACCACATCGACGCCGGCTACACCGTGCTCGACGTCCGTGAACCCGACGAGTACGCCGAGGGCGCGCTCGATGGTGCGATCCACATCCCGCGCGGGCACCTCGAGGCGCAGATCGAGAACCGCATCGGCGACAAGTCGACCCCCGTCGTCGTCTACTGCGCTGGGGGCGTGCGCTCGGCGTTCGCGGCCAAGACGATGCAAGAGCTCGGCTACGAGACGGTTGCGTCGATGGACGGCGGGTTCGGACGCTGGAAGGACGAGGGCCGCCCCTGGAAGCAGCCGGCGACGCTGAACCCCGAGCAGATGGACCGCTACAAGCGTCACCTCTTGCTTCCCGAGGTGGGGGTCGAGGGTCAGACGAAGCTGCTCGACGCCAAGGTGCTGATGCTCGGTGCCGGCGGCCTCGGTTCGCCCGCTGCGCTCTACCTCGCGGCGGCGGGTGTCGGCACGATCGGCGTCGTCGACATGGACGACGTCGACGCGTCCAACCTGCAGCGCCAGATCCTCCACAACGTCGACCGCATCGGCGATCGCAAGGTCGACTCGGCGAAGAAGACGCTGACGATGCTCAACCCCGACGTCGACGTCGTGACGTACGACACGCGGCTCGACGCATCGAACATCGTCGACATCATCTCGGGCTACGACGTCATCGTCGACGGCGCCGACAACTTCCCGAGTCGCTACCTCCTCAACGACGCCAGCGTGAAGCTCGGCATCCCCGTGGTGCACGGCTCGATCTTCCGCTTCGAGGGCATGGTGTCGGTGTTCCACCCGACCGAGGGGCCGACGTACCGCGACATGGTGCCCGAACCCCCGCCGGCCGAGCTGGCGCCGTCGTGCGCCGAAGCCGGCGTACTGGGCGTGCTGCCCGGCATCATCGGTTCGATCCAGGCGCTCGAGACGATCAAGGTCATCCTCGGGCTCGGCGACGCCCTGATCGGGCGGATCCTGTCGGTCGACACGACCGAGATGGAGTTCCGCGTGTTCAACCTGCGGCCCGACCCCACGAACGAGGTCACGTACGAGAACCGCGACCGCATCGTCGTTCAAGAGCTCACCGGCCTCTGCGCCCCGGGTTTGACGCTCAGCTGACGTTCTGGCGGCGTTGCGGATCGGGGTTCGTTGCCGAAAGGCAACGAAACCCTCCCGCGCCTTGCCACAACGCCATCTGAGCGCCAGACCGGGCCATGGTGGTCCGTCGCTGCGAGCGCGGCGCGACATGTGTCGGGTCGGATGCAGAGCGGTCGACTCCTAGGGTGTGCTGATGTCCAGGCGGTGGATCTCGTTGGGTTTGGTCGCGTGTGCGTCGTGCAGCGGAGGCGACGCCGTCACGTCGTCGCGGGCGGAGAACGTCGCGGCCCAGTCCGTCCCGACGACGGCGACGACGGCGACGACCACGACGGCTCCGCGGCCGACCACGACGACGGCGGCGACGACGCCTGCAACCGCGTCGACCAGCTCGACGACGATCTCCACGACGACCACGGTGGCCCCCGTCGCCGGGTTCGCCTGCACGCCGGCACCGGCCGATGCCGACGCGCTCATCACCGGACCGACGTGGCAGACCGGCGATCGGCGTGAGCTGCTGGTGACCGCCGACCAGCAGGGGACGAGTCGCATCGACCCGGGGGCAACAGCCGAGGTCCCGGTCACGCTGACCGTGACCGACGCCGACGGTGAGCTCGTCCGGCTGCTCTGGGAGGCGGACGAACCGAGCCTGCTCGACGTCGGCGGTCGAGCACCGACCAGGTTCGAGCAGAACGTCACGGAGGACCTCTTCGAGCGGCTCCCCCGTGACCGCATCGAGTACGCGATCGACAACCTCGCGCTCGTGGTCGAGGTCGACAATGTCGAGGAGATCCGGGCGAACCTGTTCGAGACCGCGGAACTGATCCGTCCCGCCTTCACCGACGACGAGTACGACGCCGTCATCGGCCTGTACGAGTCGCTGAGCGACGACGATCTCATCGCGATCGTGACCGGGCGGCTGCAGGCGTACCACCTGCTCGAGGGGTATGCGCTCACGACGGACGACGTGATCGAGTACGAGGACCGGCTCGCGAACTTCCTCGGCGGTGAGCCGTTCCCGGCGACGACGACTGTCCGGATCGTCGAGATGGTCGACGCCGACGGGTGCGTGCTCCTCGAACAGGTCAGCACGCCCGATCCCGCCGAGTTCTCGCGGATCCTCGCCGAGTCCCTGGTCGAGGCCGGACTCGCCGAGCCCGAGGACATCGAGGAGGCAGCGGACGCCTTCGGGTCGCTCTCGATCGAGACGGTCGCCCGAGCGCAGTTCGACTTCGAGTCCGGTCTGCTGTGGCGGTTCCGCAGCGTCGAGACCGTCTCCGACGGCATCGCCGAAGAGACCGAGACGCTCACGATCCTCGACGTCACCGAGGCCGATCCCGTCTCCTGACCTCGCACGCGCCGCCATCGCGCGGGAGACTGTCCCGATGGGTCGGTGGGGGCGAGGCAGCGGCGTGGTGGTGCTCCTGGTCGTGTCTTCGTGCTCGGCCGGCGGAACTGCCGACGTGGGCTCGGCCCCCGTCGCGGCAAGGACGGGCGAGTTCGCCTGCACACCGGCGCCCGACGACGCGCAGTTCGTCGTCACCGGCGCCGAATGGGAGGTCGGCGAGCAGCGTGCGCTCACCGTCGGCTCGGCGTCGTCGGTCAGCCGTGCGATCGATCCGGTCGCTCCGCTCGAGGTGTCGCTCACCGCGATCGACGCCGGTGGGAGCGGCCCGGCGATGGCGTGGGAGTCCGCCCCGACCGTGCTCGACGACCTGGTCGTGCTGCCGGGCACCGGCGCCGAGCTCGCCGCGCTCGGTGAGGTGGTGCCGAGCGAGCGGGTGGTCTACGACATCGACCGAGGTGTGTTCGCAGGGGTCCGCAACGTCGACGAGATCCGGTCGACGGTGGACGCCACCTTGGACGTCATGGCCGAGAACGCGGCGCTCGACTTCCACAGCTCGATCAGGGTTCGGATGACCCTCGACGGCATCCCCGACGATCGGCTCGCCGATCTCTACGCCACGTGGCCGCAGACGTACCACCAGCTCGACGGGTTCACGCTCGTCCCCGG
Organism: Ilumatobacter sp.; assembly: GCF_030065885.1. Taxonomy (GTDB): domain Bacteria; phylum Actinomycetota; class Acidimicrobiia; order Acidimicrobiales; family Ilumatobacteraceae; genus Ilumatobacter. The sequence goes on from NZ_JASJCS010000020.1 coordinate 36,115, forward strand.
CGACCCGGTCGACGTGCCGACGGTCCTCCCCAACGGGCTCGGTGGCGCGCCGTTCCCGGCCGTGGCCACGGTCGAGGTGACCGACTTCGTCGACGCCGACGGCTGCGTCTCGGTCCAGCAGACCGTCGTGCCCGAACCCGAGGGTCTCCGGCGGGTCTTCGCCGAGACGCTCGCGGCGCGCGGCATCCCGGTCGACGGCGAGCCGTTCGAGGAAGCCCTCGGGTTCGGGCACGACGGTCTGCTGGACCGAGACGCAGCCGTCGGCGTCGACGAAGTCGGTCACCTCGACCGTGG
>NZ_JASJCS010000151.1 GCF_030065885.1 Ilumatobacter sp.
CTCGCGACGTGCTCACCAGCAGCCCAGCGAGCACCAGCGCGGCGAACGAACACGTCAGCGCCACCGTGATCGTCGTCGCCTGGGCCAGCACGCCGAGCGCCAGCCCACCGAGGATCTCGCCGAACGACTCGGTCTGGCCGAGGAACGACTGCACGGTCGCCCGCACGTCGCTCGTCGCCCGGCGGTTGACCCAGATGACGCTGACCGCACGGATGACCGTCCACGCCACACCGCCGACCAGCAGCACGCCGGCCATGCCGAAGAGCTCGTTCGGCGCGTGCGCCAGCACGATCATGCCCAGCGCCCCGCTCAAGCACGCCGCTGCGTACACCCGCTTGGCGACGCCGGCGCCGGCGATCCGCACCTCGACGATGCGGAGCGCGATCGCTCCGACCGTGAGCGTGACGACGCCGAGCAGGGTGAACCAGAGGATCGGGTCGGGCTCCTCGGGGAACCCGAGGTCGACGAGCCGCTTCGGGAAGAGGCGGTCGAACGCCTCGGCGCCACTGTTGACGAGCATCGTCGCCGCGAACACGAGCAGGATCTCGCGGTCGTTGCGGGCCAGCGCCGCGCCACGCCGGAAGATCTCCCTCGACTCGCGCCACCGGTGCTCGCGGGTCGGCTCGAACTCGTGCTCGGTGAACCGCACGACGACGAACGCACCCAGCACGATCATGAGCGCGCCGGCGACGACGATCGCCGTCGCCAGCGACGTCGCCCAGGCGAGACCGCCGAACGCGATCATTCCCAGTGCGGCACCGAACTGCTCCCACCGGGCGCGGGCCGTGATGACCTGATCGATCCGCAGCGCATCGTCGAGCTCGTCGGTGGCCCAGGCGACATCGGCACCGCTCGAGAACGTCCACCCGAAGCCCCACAGCATCTGCGCGGCGACCAGCGCGCCGAAGTCGGTGACCAGTCCCGTGACGAGCATCCCGGTGCCCATCAGCCCGTGCGACACGGCGATCGACCACTTGCGGCTGATCGTGTCGGCCATCACGCCGGTCGGCACCTCCGAGACCAGGACCGTGAGTTCCATCGCCGTGCCGAGGAACACGAGCTGGAACGCCGAGAGATCGGCCACGACGACGAGGTAGAGGCTGGTGACGATCCAGTAGCCGCGGAAGCTCAGCATCCGCATCGTCGACCACCGCAGGAAGGTCCGGGCGACGTCGTGCGTCCCGACGGGCGGACTCACGTCGGGCCGCTGGGCGTTCGGTGCGTCACATGATCGGCATCGTCGAGCGGGCGATGCCCGAACCGCTCGCACAGCCCGTGGTCGTCCTCGGTTGCCAGGATCTGGCGCGGGACACCGACGTCGGGATGATCGACGATGGTCCACACGATCGTCGTGCCGAGCCCACGCCCGCGGACCTCGGGCGCGACGTACACGTCGGCCGACCACGCGAACGCCGCGAGGTCGGTGACCATCCGGGCGAAGCCGACCTGGACGCCGTCGGAGTCGTCGGCGCCGGCCACCAGCGCGCCGTGCTCGATCGCACGCGCCTGCACCTCGAAGGACCGACCGGGCGCCCAGGAGGACTGCTCGGAGACGAACCCATGCACGGCGACCGGGCCGACCCGCTCCGGATCGGTGCCGATCAGGACGTCCCCGTGGTGCACGTCGACGAGGCGGGCAGGCATCGGACCATCATGACCCGCCCCGGCCGCAGTGCGGCGACGAGTTCCTGTCCCGCTGCGCCCTCAGCCGCCGACGACGGGACCGAGCACACGATCGAGGTCATCGCGGCGGAACACAGCCCAGCGCTCCTCAGGCTCCGACGACCGGACCGAGCACACGATCGCAGTCATCGCGGCCGAACACAGCGCAGCGCTCGACAGGTGCCGACGACCGGACCGAGCACACGGCCGCGGTCGTCGCTGCTGAACGCAGCCCAGCGTTCCTCAGCCGCCGACGACCGGACCGAGCACACGATCGCAGTCATCGCGGCGGAACACAGCGCAGCGCTCCTCAGCCGCCGACGACCGGACCGAGCACATGATCGAGGTAGTCGTTGCGGAACGTGCCGTCGGGGTCGAGCCGGGCCCGTGCTGCGGCGAACGCATCCCACTCGGGATACCGGTCGCGCAGCGTCGCGGCCGATTGGAAGTGCAGCTTGCCCCAGTGGGGGCGGCCGTCGTAGTCGTCCATGATCGTTTCGACACCCTGGAAGTACGACTCGAAGGGCGCCCCACGGTACTGGTGCACGGCGATCCACCCGCTCGTGCGACCGTACCCCGTGGACAGCGCGATGTCGTCGGCGGCCGAGACGCGCACCTCGATCGGGAACAGTGACGGGAAGCTCAGCGTCGCGGTGAGGTCGCGCACCCGGCCGACCGCCTCGGGCAGCGCCTCGACCGGGATGCCGTACTCCATCTCGACGAAGCGGACGTGCCGCGGGCTGGCGAATACGCGGTCGCTGCGGTCGATCAGGTCGCGCTCCCCCGCCGCGCCGGCGACCGCCTTGGCGATCTTCGGTGCCAGCGCCGGGAAGCGACGGCCGACGCGGCACACGAGGCCGAACGCCGCGTTCTCGGCCACGTACTTGTCGCGCACGTACGCCACCCGCGACGGAGGCCGTGCCGGCTCGTCGGTGCGCCGGTTGCGCTTGACCTGGCAGCGGCGTGCGCCCGGCATCCAGAAGAACTCGGCGTGCTCGGCGCTGCGTGCGAAGGCAGGGACCCCGTCAGCGTCGACGTCGGTCAGGATCTCGTCGAGGATCTCGATGGTCTCGTGCGCGTGGAGGTGGAACGCCGGGACGCACTGGATCGTCACCTCGGTGACGACGCCGAGCGCACCGACCCCGACGCGTGCGACTCTGAGCAATTCCGGCTCGCGGGTCTCGTCGCAGCGAACGACGTCGCCGCGCCCGTCGACCAGCTCGAGGCCGACGATCGTGGTCGCCAGGTTGCCGAGCTCGAGGCCGGTGCCATGGGTCGCCGTGTTGATCGCACCGGCGACCGACTGCACGTTGATGTCGCCCAGGTTGGGCATCGCCATGCCGACCGCAGCGAGCTCGTCGCCGAGCGCCCGCAGCGTGATGCCGGCCTGGACGGTGACCCGCTGCTGTTCGACGTCGACCGACACCACGCGCCTCATCCGGTCGAGATCGAGGAGCACGCCGTTGGTCATCGCGGTCGCCGTGAAGGAGTGACCGGCACCGATGACCTTCACGCGCCGCCCGTCGGCGTGCGCGCGCCGGACGATCGCCGCGACCTCATCGGTCGACGCCGGGTGCTCGACCGAGACCGGCACGCACGCCTGGTTGCGTGCCCAGTTCCGAACGGTCGGCATCGCCGCAAGCTACGAGATGAGTTACGAGATGTGCCAGGCACAACTCGCAACTGGCGCGGCGGATCGGGCGTCGTACGATGAGCCGATGGCTGATCCCACCAACGGCACGCACACCGTGAACGGCATCTGCCACCACGACTGCCCCGACTCGTGCGGCTGGACCGTCACGGTCGAAGGTGACGGCCCCCAGCGGGTGGCCGTGAAGATGCGTGGCAATCCCGAGCACCCGTACAGCTACGGCGAGCTGTGCCCGAAGGTCAACCGCTTCCTCGACCGCGTCTACTCCCCCGACCGCGTGCTCCGGCCGCTCCGCCGCACCGGCCCGAAGGGCAGCGGCGAGTTCGAGCCGATCTCCTGGGACGAAGCACTCGACGAGATCGGCAGCCGGCTCAACGCCGTCATCGACGAGCACGGTGGCGAGGCGGTGATGCCGTTCAGCGACGCCGGCAACCAGAGCATCCTCGCGACCCAGGGCATCTCGTCGCGCCTGTTCCACCACATCGGTGCCACCCGCCTCCTGCGCAACATCTGCGGCCCGACGGTGGCCGCCGGGGCTGCGATGACGAACGGCACGTCGCTGGGCGGCGACGCGATGGACCTCGAGCACGCGAAGCTGATCATCCTCTGGGCGACGAACACCCGGCTCACCAACCGGCACCTGTGGCCGGTCATCGAGAAGGCCCGCGCCAACGGCGCGAGGCTCGTCGTGATCGACCCGATCCGCACGATCACCGCCGAGGAGGCCGACTGGTTCGTCCAGCCGCTGCCCGGCACCGACACCGCGATGATGCTGGCGATGATGCACGTCATCATCCGCGACGACCTGCTCGACCACGAGTGGGTCGAGGCGCACACGCTCGGCCTCGACGAGCTCGCCGAGGCGGTCGCAGCGTGGACACCGGCGCGCGCTGCCGAACAGTGCGGCGTCGACGCCGACGTGATCGAGCGGCTCGCCCGTGAGTACGCCACCACCCGCCCGGCGGCGATCCGCACGCTCGTGGGCGGCGAGCACCACGAGAACGGCGCGATGTTCTACCGGACGATGGCGTGCCTGCCGGCGCTGACCGGGGCGTGGCGCGACCGCGGCGGCGGCTTCTTCCGCAGCGTCGGCACGTGGCAGGACGAGCTGATCGACGAGGCCGCGCTGACGCGACCCGACCTGCTCGCCGGGCGCGAGGTCCGCACGCTGAACATGAGCCGGCTCGGCGAGATCCTCCTCGACGAGGAGCCGCCGGTGCGCGCGATGATCGTGTGGAACTCGAACCCACTCGTGATCGTGCCGAACGCCGAGCGCGTGCGCGAGGGCCTCGACCGCGACGATCTGTTCACCGTCGTGCACGAGCAGTTCGTCACCGACACCGCGAGGTACGCCGACATCGTGCTGCCAGCGACGACGCACATCGAGGCCAGCGATGTCTCGCCGGCGTGGGGCCACCTCTGGATGGGCTGGAACGAGGCGGCGATCGAACCGCTCGGCGAGGCGGTGAGCAACAGCGAGTGCTTCCGCCGGATCGCCGGTGCGATGGGGTTGACCGAGCCGTCGCTGTTCGAGGACGACCTCACGGTCCTGCGAGCCGCCCTGCCGGCGGTCGACCTCGACCGGCTGCGCGCCGACGGCTGGATGAAGGTGCCGTTCCCCGAGTCGGGCACGCCATGGGCGAACGGCGGCTTCCCGACCGCGTCGGGCCGGGTCGAGCTCGCCTCGGATCGACTGGAGGCGATCGGCCAGCCACGCGTGCCGACGTTCGTACCCCCCGTCGAGGGCCCGCACGGCCCCGACGCCGCCCGGTTCCCGCTGCAGTTGATGACGCCGAAGCACCACACCCGCTTCCTCAACTCGAGCTACTCGCAGCTGCCGAAGCACGGCCCTGCGGAAGGCGGCCCGTTCGTCGAGCTCGACGCGGTCGATGCCGCGGCCCGCGGCCTCGCCGAGGGTGACGCCGCCCGCGTGTTCAACGACCGTGCCAGCGTCGAGGTGCCCGTGAAGATCACCGAACGGCTCCGCCCCGGCGTCGCGTCGATCCCGTGGGGCTGGTGGCGCGACCACCACCCCGACGGCAAGGTCGCGAACAGCCTCACCAACGACACCCTCACCGAGTGGGGCGGCGGCGTCGCCTACAGCGACACCCTGGTCGAGGTCGAACGCGCCTGACGCACGCGCGAACGCCGCCGTTACAGAGAGTGTCTGACACCATCTGTAACACCGGCCGTCGCTCGGGCTGAGCAGGGGTGACGGGTAGCCTGCGCGGTATGGCAGGCGAGCTGATCTACGCGTTCCGTGTGATGCGCTTGCCCCTGCTCGACGCCGGCGGGAGCGAGATCGGCAAGATCGACGACATCGTCGTCGTGCCTGGCCGCGAGGGCCGTGCCCCTCGGGTCGTCGGCTTCGTCGCGTCCAGCCAGCGGCGCCGGATCTTCGTCAACGCCGCCCGGGTCGCCGACCTCGACGGCGACGGCGCCCGCCTGCGCAGTTGGGACATCGACCTCAACCCGTTCAAGCGCCGGACCGGCGAGACGCTGATCGGCAGCGAGCTGATCGACAAGGTGATCGCCACGGGCGAGCGGGTCAGCGACGTCGGGCTGGTCGAGACGATCGAGGAGGGGGCACGCCGCTGGCGCGTGTCGAAGGTCCGCCTCGCACGACGCAGCACGCTCCGTCGCCGCCCCAACTACCGGCTCGTCGACTGGACCGACGTGCCGCACCTGTTCGCCACCGGCACGGCGATGGAAGCCGAGGCGGCCCGCCTGCGCGACATGCACAAGTCCGACGTCGCCCACATCGTGCGTTCGATGCCGCTCGCCCAACGCCGCCAGCTCGCCGAGTCGATGGACGACGAGCGCCTCGCCGACGTGCTCGAAGAGCTGCCCGAGGCCGAGCAGCTGCGCCTGATCGAGGGCCTCGACCTCGACCGCCTGATCGACGTGTTCGACGAGATGGAGTACGACGACCTCGCCGACCTGCTGGGCGAGATGCCCCAGCAGCAGCGCGCCGCGATCCTCGAGGCGATGGACGACGACGAGGCCGAGGTCGTGACCCGGCTGCTCTCGTACGAGGAGTCGACCGCCGGCGGCATGATGACGCCCGAGCTCGTGATCCTCGGTCCGGACGCCACCGTCGCCGAAGCGCTCGCCCAGATCCGCGACCCCGACTGGACCCCGAGCATCGCCAGCCAGGTGTTCGTCACGCGAGCCCCCTACAAGCCGCCGACCGGTCGCTTCATGGGCGTCGTGTTCATGCAACGCCTGCTGCGCGAGCCGCCGAGCATGGAGCTGCGACACTGCATCGCCGAGGACACGCCGGTGGTCGCGCCCGACACGATCGACCGCGCCGTGTTCGAGGAGTTCGCCTCGTACGACATGCTCGCGCTGGCGGTGGTCGACGAGGCCGGCCGCTTCCTCGGTGCCGTGAGCGTCGACGACGTCGTCGACCGCATGTTGGGCGCCGGCTGGCGGTCGCGGCACCGCCGCCAGGACCGATCGCTCGATGCCCGGCCCGAGCCGATCGCCGACGCCGGCAATGCCGGTGGTGCCCACGATCCGGCCGACGCAGCCGACGCGGAGATCGTGTCGTGAAGCGACGCACCGAGCTCAGCCAGCCGCGCCAGCGCGGCCGCCTCGACGTCTCCTACGATCCCGAGGCGTTCGGTCGCTTCGCCGAGTCGATCGCCCGGTACCTCGGCACGGCGCGGTTCCTCGTGTTCCAGACCTGCGTGATCGTCGTGTGGCTGGCGCTCAACATCCTGCCGCCGGACGACTGGCAGTTCGACCCGTGGGGTCGCGGCCTCGTGCTGCTCACGCTCGCGCTCTCGCTGCAGGCGTCGTACGCCGCGCCGCTGATCCTCCTCGCCCAGAACCGACAGGAGCGCCGCGCCCGGGTGGCGGCCGAGCTCGACCGCGAGGTCGCCGAACGCACCCAGGCCGACACCGAGTTCCTGGCGCGCGAGATCGCCGGCGTGCGGCTCGCGCTCGCCGACGTCGTGACCGGCGAGGAGCTCCGCGATCAGCTCGAGACGCTCACCGACGCGATCGATCGCCTGTCGGCGCGGCTCGACACGCTCGAGCCCGACGCGGGCGGCTCAGCGCCGGCAGCGTCGGCCGAGCCGGTCAGCTCGGTTGCGGAACCCCGGTGAACTCCTGCAGGCGGGTCCCGAACGACTGAACCCGCCGAAGCAGCTCGGTCGTCGGCAGCGCCGCCTCGGCAGCGACGACGGCACCGGCCGGGAGCAGCCCGTCGACGATCGCGGTCGTGAACGCCGCCGCCGTCGCGGCCGCCGCCGTGCCGACCAGTTCGGCGACGCCGGCGATGACGCATTGCCGGCCACCGGCATCGTCGCCGCCGCGCAGCTCGACCCGGAGCGCACCGATACCGCCCTCGACATGGGGTGGGCGGAGCATCGGGAGGAACGCGGTGAAGCGGTCGCGGCGAGTCGCCGAGCGGCGCGCGCTGATGCGCCCGACGCCGGGGAAGGCACGCTGCAGCACGAGCGGGGACGCGATCTGAGCGCGGTAGCAGTCCATCGCCCCGACCGGCTCGGGGAACCAGCACAGCTCACGCCCGCTCCCACCGACGTACTCGGCCCAGGCGCCGTCGTACCAGCCGATCGAGCGGCCGCTCAGCGAGCGGTGGTGGGCGCGGGCGCACGCGGGCCCGGCGGTGCCGTGGAACGCGACGTGGATCTCGTCCACGCATGCGAGCTGGCCGGCCAGCTGCCGCGCGAGCAAGCCCGACAGCCCGGGCGACATTGCGGCACCCACCATCAGCGTCAACCCGGACGCAGCCGCCACGTGGTCGAGCTCGAGCAGCTCGCGGATGTCGTCGAGCTCGTCGCCGACGGTGACGACGTGCAGGCCGCGGTCCAGCAGGTCCGGCACCGCCGGCGCGTGCAGGCCACCCTGCGCGAGCACGACGACGTCGCCGGCCGCCGTGCCGGTGACGTTCGACCACCACGGGTCCTGCACGATGACCCGATGTGCGTGCAGGAGGCGGTGCAGCCGCCGCGCGACGATGCCGCGGCCGACGACGTGGATCGTCGGGTTCACGCGCCGGGCCGATCGGGCGGCAGCTCGAGCGGCCGCCAGCCGCCGTGCTGCGGCGGCACACCGCCGCGACCCTTCAGGCGAATGCCCGCTGCACCGGCGCCGGCGAGGAACAGCGCTGCCAGCAGACGCCGGAACAGCTTCACCGCGACACCGCCGAGCTCACATCGGCGATGTTAGGCGTGCGACGCGAGGTGCCGGGAAGGCCCAGGTGGACGAAGGTGCTCCGCAGGGCTCGAACCGTACGGGTGTCCTAGGGTGTCGATGACCTTGGGGGGACGGATGCAGACGAGGAAGCTCGCGGCAGCGGCGGTCACGATCTCGCTGGCGGCGCTCGGCGCGGTGGGAACACCGGCCGCTGCCGACGACGACGCGAGCCACGACCGCGCTCACGAGGAGCGCGACGACGGCGACGCAACGAGCGACGACGACGCAACGAGCGACAGCAGCGACGACGCGACCAGCGACGACGCGATCAGCGACGACGCGATCAGCGACGACGCGACCAGCGACGGCGACGGCGACGATCGGGCCGTGGCGCCGCCCCGGCCGCCGCGCCGACCAGCCGCGGCGGCCTCGACGTGTGCGGGGATCCGCGGCAACGGGCAGAACCTGTTCGCCCACTACGGCGCCCTGGCCCGCCACGTGGAGGAGTACGGGGCGATCACCTGCGCCGCCGGCGGCAGCTCGGGCAGCATCACGACGTTCGTCCTCGAGAGCATCTGGGCCAACCCGCAGCTGCATCGCTGCGACGACGGCCGGCGTTGCACGAGGGCCGAGCGCGACGCGCGCATGGCAGTGATGCTCAAGTCGTTCCCCGGCCTGGTCGACACCGGCCTGTTCCAGGACGCTGCCACCGTCGGTGCCCTCGTCGAGGGCATCGCCGCCGGCGACATCGTCGAGCTCCTCCGGGGACCCCTGCCACAGGAGGGCGTCGACGCGCTGGTCCGGCTGCTGCGCGACCTGGGACCGCTGATCAACCCGGAGGTGATCGATCTCCTGCTCACCTCGCCGGACCCGGTGTTCCACGCGCTCGACATCATCGACGGTCTGCAGAAGGGCCTGCAGTTCCAGGTCGACGACCCGCGCGTCTTCCTGCGCACGTCGGTCATCGACTTCGACGCGTTCGCGACGCTGATCGGCGGCTACGGGTCGTTCTACGCCGGGTACGGGCCGGCCGATCGTGCCGGGACGGAAGCGTGGTTCGACGCCTGCGCGGCGCCGAGCCTCGGGCTCACGTGGCAGCAGACGGCAGCGCTCCCCGGGGTCGGCACCCGCACGTGCGGCGAGACGTTCGCCGACCTGTTCAACGCGTACCGAGAGGCGTTCGCAGCGGGCGGGTCGCCGAACCGTGCCGACGATCCGGTCGGCCGATACCTGCCGGTGTTCGGCGTCACGGGCGTGCTGACCGGCGACGCGATCGCCCGGTGGGAGGAGGCGCGAGCTGCCTGGATCTCGGCCGACCCGATCCCCTTCGAGCCCGACTTCGACGACGTCGGCACCGGCTACTGGGGACGCGATCGTGAGCTGCGGCGCATGGGCCGCGCCCTCGACCGCCGGTTCGACGATCTCGGCAGCCAACAGTTCGTGCCGCTCGGCCCGGCGACCTGGCGCGAGGTGCTCTCGTCGTCGCCGGCCGAGCCCGGGTTCTCCCCCGGCGTGCCGTTGAGCAGTGGCGCCGTGTCGGTCGGCGGGTGGGCCGACCCGCTCCGCATCACCCCGCTCGAGGCGCTCGGCGCTCGCCGGACGATCGCCGTCAACCGGCTCGGCGGCGTCGGCGGCTTCACCGCCGAAGTGACCCGGCTGCTCAACGCCTCCGACGCGCAGCTCGCCGCGCTGTACTCGACGACCGATCCGTCGAGCACGTTCTACGTGGGGTTGTCCGAGGCGACCGGAGTGTGGTGCACCGACTGGGACGGGCAGGACGGCGACCCGAACCTGCTGTTCGACGACGCGTACACGTCGCCGTTGATCACCGACGATCGACGCTTCCTCCGGCCGCGCAACGGGTACCCGAACGTCGGTCCGGACTTCGAGATCGCCGGCTGCACGCCGGGCCTGCCGGTCGGTTGACACGGGCTGGGTCACGACGGTCGGACCTCAGGCGACCGGAGCATCTCGGACACCGGCCGGGACGTGAAACGAGGCGCCAGCGGGCGCCTCGTCTCGGAGTTCGTCAGGAGTGGGGCTAGCTGGAATCGAACCAGCGACCTCCGCCTTATCAGGGCGGCGCTCTAACCGACTGAGCTATAGCCCCAGCAGCGATGGGAGGCTATCTGGCCGACCCGGAATTCCTCAACGGGCTTGGGCTGCGCCGGCCGCCGGGTCGCGTGCGTCGGTGGTGGTGCCGACGGCGTCGTCGACGCGGTCACCGTCCTGGCCGTCCTGGTCATCGTCGTCGTCGACACTCCAGTCGGCCGTCGTGGCCGCCGCCGACGCCGAGCGGGTGGCGCCATCGTCGGGATCGTCGCCGTCGACGTCCCACCCCGTCGCGGCGCCCGTCGGCGGCCGGCGGACCACGTAGCGACGGGTCGACGAGACCGTGCGCTCGACGACCTCTTCTTCGAGGACGGTGACGCGCACACCACCCACGATGTCGCTGACCAGGTTGAAGAGGGTCGCGAGCAGCACGACGGCACCGGTCATGGCGACGACGCCGAACAGCCCGATCACCCAGGCGTTGGCGAAGATCTCGCCCCCCTTGAGCTCGAAGGTCTCCCAGCCGAACTGCGTGAACCACCGCTCGATGTTGGCGAGCGTCCCCGTGCGGTCGGCGACCCGCCACAGCAGGACGCCGGCGGTCAGCGTGACGACGTACGCGACCGCGCTGAAGAGCAGTGCGACCTTGAACGTGCTCCACGGATCGATGTGGCGGAGGACGCGTGTGACGCGCCGCACGCGTGGTCGCCGACCCGGTTGACGAAGCGGCGCCCCTGCGGGTGCGACCGGCGCCATGTGGTCGGCCCACGACGTGGTCGGCGACGGCTTCGCCGCTGCCGGGCTCGGCGGTGTGGCCGTCGCTGGTGCGGGCGGCGCAGGGGTCGAGCTCGGGGCACCACTCGGCGGTGCGGATGCGGGCTGACGTGCGGTCGGTGGCGCGTCCTGCGTGGCGGGGACGATCTCGGGGAGCTCGTACGGCACGTCGCCGTCGTCGTCGACGCTCCAGTCGGCCTTCGGCGCGGTGGTCGGCTCGGTCGTTGCGGGCCTCGCCGGGTCGGCGCTGCGTGCGGGCAGCGTCGGCACGACCTCGGTCGGCAGCTCGGGAGCCGGCTGCTCGGGAGCCGGCTGGTCAGGGGCCGGCTGGTCGGCCGGTTGCTCGGCAGCCCGCTGGTCGGCGGCAGGTGCGGAGTGGCTCGGCGGGACCTCGCCGGCATCCGGAGCGCCGGCGGCGGTCGATGCCGATGCGTCGGCGCGTTCGTCATCGTCGGCGTCGGCGGGATCGGTGTCGCCGTCGGGCGCCGGGGCATCGTCGGTCGGAGCGGTCTTGGCGAGGATCTGCTCGATCGCCTCGGACAGGCGCGACGAAGCGTCGCCGTCGGTCGTGCTCACCGGCTCGAGTGTACGCAGCCGCTATGGCTCGTCGGTGGCGCGTGCGCGCACGACCTGGTCACCGACCGTCACCTCGACGGTGACCCGTCGCCCGTCGCGCCGGTAGCCCACGAGCACCGCACCGTTGGCGGCGGCCAACCGAGCCGACGCCGACCGGCCACCGTGCACGCCGGCGAGCGCGGCGGCGTCGGCGGCGGTTCGCGCCTGTTGCCGATCGACCAGGTCGCCGAGGACGGGCACCAGTGCCATCGTCACCGCCGCCGTGATCGCCACACCGACGAACACCACGAG
>NZ_JASJCS010000152.1 GCF_030065885.1 Ilumatobacter sp.
TCGGGACCGACGCCAGCCGGCGGTGAAGATCGGCCAGCATCCGACCGATGCGCGCCGCGCGCCACGGCCTGCGGGCCAGCACGGACAGGTAGTCGGGGCCGTCGACGCGCTCCATCCGCATGTCGGTGCCCTCGACCTCGAAGATCTCGGGCGCCGGGAAGCCGTGCCGGTGCGCAGTGCGCATCGCAACGACCTCGTGCTCGGAGATCGGTCCGTTCCGACCCCTCCGAAGGACACGCCCGGCACCGACGTCGTAGATGTCTGCGGAGCGGCCGCTCCCGATCAAGGGGCCCGGATCGGTCACGCGCCCGCCCAGGCGAGCAGATCGTCGCGCGACATCGTGTTGACGATCCGCTCGATCGGCACCTCTCGCTCGGCCGCACGGTTGCAGCCGTGCGGCTGCCACTCGAGTTGTCCGGTGGCATGTGCGTCGGAGTCGATCGAGAACCAGCACCCGTACTCGATCGCAAGATCGATCAGCGGTCGCGGCGGGTCGAGCCGCTCGGGCCGGCAGTTGATCTCGACCGCCGTGTCGAACTGCGCACAGGCGGCGAAGACGTAGTCGGCGTCGAACGACGACTCGGGGCGCTTGCCGATCATCCGGCCGGTGCAGTGCCCGAGGATGTCGACGTGGGGGCTGGCAACGGCCATCACCATCCGCTCGGTCATCGGCTGACGGTCCATCCGCAGCTTGCTGTGCACGCTGGCGACCACGACGTCGAGCTCGCCCAGCATCTCGTCGGACAGGTCGAGCGACCCGTCCTCGAGGATGTCGACCTCCATGCCCGTCAGGATCCGGAAGTCGTGGCCGGCGGCGGCGATCTCGTCGTTGATGCGTTCGATCTCGACGAGCTGCCGGGCGAGACGCTCCTCGTTCAACCCGTGGGCGACGGTGAGGCGCGCCGAGTGGTCGGTCAGCACCATGTACTCGTGCCCCAGCTCGATGGCGGTCATGGCCATCGCCTCGATCTCGGCGCCGCCGTCGCTCCAGGTCGAGTGGAGATGGCAGTCACCGCGCAACGCAGCGCGGTAGACGGCCCCGGCGTCGGTGAGGGGCACCTCCGACTCGGCCTCGACCTTGGTCAGGTAGGCAGGAACGAGACCTGCGAGTGCCTCGGTGATGACCGACGCGGTGGCGTCGCCGATGCCGTCGAGCTCTTGCAGGCGTTCGTCGCGTGCGCGCTCGGCGATCTCGACCGGGTCGGTGGAGCGCACGACGTCCAGCGCCCTCACGAACGCCTTGGTCTTGAACGGTGAGGCCAGGGCACGGTCGAGGCAGTGGATCACGCGCAGCAGCGCCGCCTCGGGCGTCATGGGTGCCTCGGGTGTCATGACCGTGACGGTACCCGCCCCTTCGCCCGGCTGTCAGCCGAGACGCGCCCCTGGTCGCCCGGGTGACCGGGGGCACACGCCCCGATGGAATACCGGCGGCCCGGGTTGCGTTTCAACTTCCGAACGCAATCAAAGGAGACCACGGTGGCGACCACCTCACTCAACCTCGAGAACTTCGAATCGACCGTGACCGGCGACGGCATCACGTTCGTCGACTTCTGGGCCGAGTGGTGTGGGCCGTGCCGTCAGTTCGGCCCGATCTTCGAGCAGACCGCCGAGGAGAACCCCGACGTGACGTTCGCCAAGATCGACACCGAGGCCGAGCAGCAGCTCGCCGGTTCGCTGGGCATCATGTCGATCCCGACGCTCATGATCTTCCGCGACGGCATCCAGCTGTTCAGCCAGCCGGGCGCACTGCCGAAGTCGGCGCTCGACGACCTGCTCCGCCAGGTACGCGAGCTCGACATGGACGAGGTCCGCAAGGAGCTCGCCGAGCAGGCGGAGGCAGCGGCCACCACCTGATTCCCCTTCTCAGCCCGGCGGTTTCCTCCCCCCACCGAACCGCCGGGCGAAGATCTCCCCCCAACCGATCGACATCCCCCCTCCGATCGGACAGCGAGGCGGGCAGCACTCCAGCTGCCCGCCTCGTTCGCGTCCGTGGCGCGATCAGGCGTCGGGCACCAGCTGCGCGAGACGACGCACGAGCCGGTCGACCTCCCCCACCATGGCGACGTGCCCGGCGAACGGTCCCCCGTAGGGGTCGGACAGGTCGTCATCGGCCGACGGCACCATCAGGTCGGCGGCCCGGCGGCCGTCGCTCGCGGCGCGAACCCAGGCGTCGAACCCATCGACCCCGATCGGTACGTCGAGGGCCCGCCGCACCAGCTCTTTCAGCGTGAACGAGCGCGGCCACGCATCGGGTACCTGGCCGACGACGTCGCGAAGGTGCTCGCGTGTCATCGTCACCACCAGGTCGGCGCCCTCCTCGACGATCATCGGCTCGGTCAGCAGACGGCTGGCGTGGTCGGTCAGGTCGACGTCGACCTCGCGTGCGGCGCGAACCGTGTGTTCGTGGACGGCGAGGCGGCCGCCGTGCGTACCGGCCGAGGTGACGCGCAGATCTTCGAACGAGGGCCCGAGATGGCGGGCGAGGAGCCGCTCGACGACCGGTGAGCGGCAGACGTTCGCGGTGCAGACGACGAGGATCCGGGCCTCGGTCACGCCTGATCGGTCCCGATCAACGCCACCAGCCGGTCGATCCGCTCGGTCCGCAACGCCCGCATCTCAGTCACGCCTGATCGGTCCCGATCACGGCCACCAGCCGGTCGATCCGCTCGGTCCGCGACGCCGGCATCTCGGTCACGCCTGATCGGTCCCGATCACGGCCACCAGCCGGTCGATCCGCTCGGTCCGCAACGCCGGCATCTCGCTCACGCCTGATCGGTCCCGATCAACGCCACCAGCTCGTAGATCCGCTCGGTCCGCAACGCCGGCATCTCGGTCATCGGAGCGATGTCGCCGATGGTCCAGCCGAGATCGATCGCGAGACGGGCGGCCTCGGCGGTGAGGCCGTCGGCGAAGTACACGGTGCTCACATCGGCGAGGCGGACCGCATCGGCGGGGGTGGCGTTGTAGCCGAGCGGCTCGAGACGCTCGGCGGTCTCGCCGGCGATGCCACCGACCCCGCTGGCGTTGACGGTCGCCACGACCAGATCGCCACGATCACGCTCGGCCTCGACCGGGTCGATCGCCTCGGCGGCGTCGTCGCCGGCGTCGTCGCCGTCGTCGTCCACCTGCGAACCGTCGTCCCCCAGCTCCCCCGCGACGTCGGTCGTGTCGGGCCCGCCCGCCGGATCGTCGCCGTCGTCGACCGGTACCGACGACGAGTCGGTCGACTCGGTCGCCTCGGTGGTGCCGGTCGCCTCGTCCGTGGTCAACGGTGCGATCGTCGCCGCGGGGGCGGCAACCGTGGTCGTGGTGGTGGTCGTGGTCGACGCGCCGGCGCGGATGACGAGCTCGCCGCTGGGCGGATCGTTCGGCAGCCCGGCGATAGCGACGCCGGCACCGACCGAGATCACGCCGGTGATCCCGAGGGCGAGGGCGGAGTGCTTCATGGCCGAAACGAGGCTAGCCAACGCGGGTCACGGCGACGCGGCACACGCGACAGGGACGCGGCACACGCGACAGGGACGTGGCACACGCGACAGGGACGCGGCACACGCGACAGGGACGTGGCACACGCGAAAGGAGCGCTGCCGAGGCAGCGCTCCTTCGCAGGTTGTCTGTTGACAGAAGAACGTCTGGTCAGCCTGCGACGACCTGGCGGCGGCGAACCTGCGCCACGCCGAACATGCCGGCGCCGGCGAGCAGGAGCACGGTCGCGATGATCATCGTCGTGTTGCCGCTCGAGGAACCGGTTGCGGGCAGGCCACCGGCCGGTGCTGCGGTGGTGGTCGTCGTGGGTGCGGCCTGGACGGTGATGACGAAGTTCAGCGTGCGGCCCGAGTACTCGGCGCTGCCCGTGTACGTGCCGGGCGCATCCGGCGCCGTGAACGTGGCCGATGCGGTCCCCGTGGCCGGCGCGGCCAGGAAGCCGAGCATGAACGCTGGGGTCCCCCCCGAGGCCACACACGGCTCGTTGACGACCACGGCGCCCACCGGCAGCGGGAAGCTGAAGATGACGATTTCTCCGACAGCGCAGTCGTCGACCGTGATCGTGAAGTCCTGGCCGGGAATCGGGGACGTCGGCTCGGCCGTGAACGGGCCGCTGCCTGGCGGGTAGGCATCGACGACCGCGCCACCGGCCATCAGGGCGGCGCCCGCGATCATGAGTGCGGCTGCGATCTTCTTCATGGGTGTGGTACTCCTCTTCTCAGACAACCTGGCCGGATCATAACAGGAAAGGGCCCGTTGTCCAGCGAAGATGTGCGCACGGGGGTTATTTGCTCGACAGCCCCGCAGGCTCGTCGACCGGCGTGGAAATGCCGACCGTCAAGCTGTCGGGCGGCGTGTTGTCGGCGCCCTCGGGACCGTAGGAATACCCGTAGCCGTAGGTGCCCGACGTGCCGGTCTTGCTGGCCTGGTTGAGCACCAGGCCGACGACGGGGGCGTGCACGCGGCCGAGACGTTCGAGCGACTCGGCCACCTGCCGGCGTGATGTCCGCCTCGACTGGGCGACGAAGAGCACTGCGTCGACGCCGCCGGCCAGCGCGATCGAATCGGCCACCGGGAGCACGGGCGCCGAATCGACGACGACGTAGTCGAACTCCTGCGCGAGCTGGCCGAGCATGTCGCGCGACCGCTGGCTCGAGAGCAGCTCACCGGGGTTGCCGGGTACGGTTCCGGACGGTACGACGGTGAGCGTCGTGCCCTCGGCGATCTCGAGCGGGCGGGCGACGACCGCGACCGCCTCGCCGACCAGCAGGTCGATCACGCCCGGCGCGGACGGCGTCGCGAAGACCTCGTGGACCCGTGGCCGCCGGAGGTCGGCGTCGACGATGACGACCGACTTGCCCGCCTGGGCGAGCACGCACGCGAGATTCGTGGCGGTGGTGGTCTTGCCCTCGCCGGGAAGCGAGCTGGTGACCTGGATCACCTTGATGCGCCGGTCGAGGGCCAGGAACTGCAGATTGGTGCGAAGTCCGCGATACGTCTCGACCGCATAGTCTCCGGGCGAACTGATCGCGACGGGCCGATTGTCGGGCGGCGTGTCGACCGGAACCACGGCGAGCACCGGCACCGGCGAGAGCCGTTCGAGGTCCTCTTCGGAGCGCACCGAGTCGTCGAAGTAGTCGATCGCGAACGCCGCGGCGAGCCCGAGCAGCAAGCCGACCACCCCGGCGAGCGCGCCGGTGCGGAGCGGTGTCGGCTCGACCGGGTCGGTGGGGATGTCGGCCGACTTCACGACCGAGGCCCCGCCCGTCTTGAGGGCCGTGTCGACCTGGAGCTGGTTGAGCGTCTGGCGGAACGTCGACTGCTGGGCGAGCAGCGCGCTGCGCTGGGGATCGGTCTCGGGCAGTGACTCGATCTGGCCCTGCAGCTCGGTGATCTTCGTCTGGACCTGCGCACTGGCCGCGATCAGATCGTCGACGGCCTGCTCGCGCCGCTCGTCGATGTACGCCTGGACGTACGCGTTGGCGAGGGTCTGCGCCGTCTCGGGATTGGTGCTGCGGACCCTGACCGAGATGACGTCGGTCGCACCGAGCACGCGAGCGTTCACCGCTGGCGGCGGGCTGTCGAGGCCGAGGTTCTGCTCGAGCCGTGTCTGCACGCGCTCGCCTTCCAGCACCCGTATCTCGGTCTGGACCGCACGCGTGGCATCGCTGCCGCGAAGATCGACACCGGTGTCGAACAGTGAATCGGTCGTGCGCGTTTGCACCAGCATCTGCGCCTCGGCCTCGTAGACGGCCGTCTGCGTGGCCGACAGGCCGAGCGCGATGCCCGTCGTGACCACGAATGCGCCGACGACGATCCACCAGCGACGCCGGATCACCGCGAGGTAGTCGCGCAGCGTCATCTCGTCGGGCAGGTGGTCCATACGGAGGCCAGAGGCTACCCGTTGTGGGCGCTGAACGCCGACCGGCGCCTGCACGTGCCAGATAGCCTCCCGGCCCGTGGCCAACCGACGGATCAAGGTGCGCGGGACCGACCAGCGCGCGGTCCTCGGCATCGGAGCGCTCGCCGGGCTGGGCCTCGCGCTCCGTGGCCTCAGCCCGACCGGGTCGGCCGTTATCGACGTCGTGCTCTTGATGCTCGTCGCCGCCGGCGCCGTGTGGGCGGCGGCCAGCGCACCGTGGTGGGCGCTGAGCGGCGTGGCGGCGGTCGCGGCAGCGATCGCGCCGCCGGTCGGTCCGTTGTTGATCGGCGTCGGCGTCTTCGGGCTGTCGCTCGCCGTCGGTGCGATCCGACGCAGCCAGCCGATCGAGCGGGCCGCGGTCGCCGGCGCTGCGATGCTCGTCCTGTCGATGGCCCGCGAGCTGCGCTGGTTCGGCACGAACTCCGCGATCGCGATCGTGCTCGTCGCCACGGTGGCCGGCCTCGGGGTCTGGCGTCGCTCGAGCCGCGAACGACGTCTCGCCGGCTACGCCCTCGGCGCGGCCGCCACGATCGCGGCGATCGGCGTGCTCGGCATCCTCGCCGCCGGCAGTTCGGCGCAGCCCGACCTGCGCGAGGGCAACCGCACGGCCAACCAGGGCCTTCGCCTGCTGACGTCGGGCGAGTTCGATCTCGCTCAGGAAGCCTTCGAGCGGGCGGCGGCGGCGTTCGCCCGCGCCGACGACGACCTCGGTGCGCCGTGGGCGCAGGCATCCCGACTCGTCCCGATCGCGAGCCAGCATCGCAACGCCGGAGCCGCGTTGTCGGGCGCGGCCGCTGCTGCGACCGAGACGATCCAACGCCAGCTGCGCGCCGTCGACCTCGACTCGCTGCGCATCGTCGACGGTCGCATCGACGTCGACGCGGTGCGGTCGCTGCAGGCTCCCATGCGCGAGCTCCAATCGGCGCTCGGCGAGCTCGAGGGCGCCGTCGACGACGCGCGGAGCGACTGGCTGGTGTCACCGATCCAGGACGAGCTCGACGAGTTGCAGCTCGAGATCGACGAGCAGCAAGAGCTGGGCGACAAGGCGGTCGCCGCGCTCGAGGTCGCTCCGGCGATCCTCGGCGCCAACGGCGAACGCGTCTACCTCGTGATGTTCACCACGCCCGCCGAGGCCCGCGGCCAGGGCGGGTTCATGGGCAACTACGCCGAGCTGACGGTCGACGACGGGCGCATCACGATGAGCAACTTCGGCCGCCACACCGATCTCAACGAGGCCGGCGATCGGCCCCGCCGGCTGGTCGAGGCACCGACCGATTGGTTGGCTCGCTACAGCCAGTTCGGCTTCAGGAAGGGCCCCGACCTGGTCGTGGGGGAGGTCCCGTGGTCGAACATCACGATCTCGGCGAACTTCCCGTCGACGGCGCAGGTCGCCGCCGAGCTCTACCCGCAGAGCGGTGGCCGCCCGATCGACGGCGTCATCAGCCTCGACGTCTTCGCGACCGAGGCGCTCGTCGGACTCATCGGCCCACTCGAGGTCGAGGGGGCCGCACAGCCGCTCACGGGCGCCACCACCGCCGACTTCCTCCTGCTCGAGCAGTACACGTCGGTCGGCTCGAAGGAGGAGCGCGTCGACCTGCTCGAGACGGTCGCCCGCGAGACCTTCGATGCCCTGTTGACGACCAATCCCCCCGATCCGATCGATCTCGGTCGGGCGCTCGCGCCGATGGTCGACCAACGCCGCCTCATGGGATGGGCCCGCGACGCCGCGGAACAGGCGGTCATCTCGACCGCGGGCATGGACGGCACCGTCCTCAGCGGGCTCGACGGAGCCGACGGCGTCGCCGTCACCGTGGTCAACGCGAGCGGGAACAAGATCGACACGTTCCTGCGCAGGTCGTACGAGTACCGCACCGCCGCCGAGCACGACGAGCTGCGGCTCCGACTCACCAACGGCGCGCCGAGCGAGGGATACCCGGACTACGTGATCGGCAACTCGGTGGGGCTCCCCGACGGCTGGAGCCGCCTCTGGCTCACCGTGTACCTGACGAGGACGGTGTCCAGTGCGTCGATCGACGGCGCCGAGCTCCGCCTCGATCCCGGCTTCGAGGCGGGCCTGAACGCCTACTCCGCGTTCATCGACATCGGCCCGGGCGAGACCGCCGACATCGCACTGCAGCTCGAGCCGGCGGGTCAGCCGATCGGCGACAGGGTCACGTTCGAGCCCTCGCCGCTCGCGAGCGAGGAACGGTGGACGGTCGAGGTGGCGGGACGGACCGAGAGCGACGTGCCGCAGCTGGTGCCGTGGAGCCTCGACCGCACCACCGAGTAGCGGTCGGTCAGGCGCTCTCGGGCTGAGGACGGGTGACCGAGATCAGGCTCTCGCACAGGTAGGGCATCGCCCGCCCGAGGGCGACCTGGAAGCGGTCGACCCAGTCGGGGACGTTCTCGCGGTTGCGGCCCGGAACGACCTGCACGCTGTCGGTGACCCACCGCTCGACGTCGAGGCCGGCCGCCCGCAACAGCTGCTGGAAGTGCGGCCGATCCCACCCGTAGAGATGACCCTCGTTCGCCGCTTCGCGGCGTGCCGCCGCGTTGATGATGGGGATCGGCGACACGAGATTCGGCACGGCGAGAACGGCCCTGCCCCGGTCGGTCAGGCTCGACCGCATCGCGACCAGCACGTCGAGCGGGCGGGTGAGGTGCTCGAGGACGTGGCAGCAGACCACGGCGTCGAACCGACCCACCGTCGCGGCGTCGAGGTCGTCGAGATCGACCACGTCGACGTCGGCACCCGTCGACTCGGCCGCGAGCTCGACCATCAGCGGGTCGCCGTCGATGCCGGCGAGTCGGAGGTCGGGGCGACGGCCCGCGATCAGGCCGAGCAACGCCCCGTTGCCACAGCCGACGTCGAGCACCGAGCCGCCGTCGGGCACCATCGACTCGAAGGTCGCGGCCAGGACGCGATGGTAGGGTAGGACGCCTTGATCTGCGGGAACGTGGCGCGCCGTGCGCATTCCGGGATGTTACCGGTGGCCCTCATCGTTCCCCCGCCGGCCTGACGCCGGGCCATGGCGTGCCCGCCGCCAGACAGAATCGACGACGACTCCCGCATGGAAACCTCCCCTGCCACCCGATCCTGCTTGCCGAACGCCGTCTACGTGGGCGTCGCCCGCGCCGGCTCGACGTGGTTGGCCGAGAACCTCGCCTCCCACCCCGACGCCTTCGTGCCGACCGCCAAGGACGTCTACTTCTTCGATCGTGAGTACGAGCGTGGGCTCGACTGGTACGCCGAGCACTTCAAGCGTGGGTGCGACCGGAAGATCCGCATCGACATCTCGCACGACTACCTGCACGTGCCGATCGCGGCCGACCGCATCGCATGCGACCTCCCCGGGGCCACGATCCTGGCGTGCGTTCGAGAGCCGGTCGACTGGCTGCGCAGCATCGCGACCTACATGAGCCGCAACGAGCCGGCCGGATCGACGTTCCAGCAGGTGGTCTCCAAGGACCTCGGTGTCGTAGCAGGCGGGTTCGTCTCCAACTACCTCGACTACTGGATGCAGCGCGTCGGCCGAGACGCGCTGCACGTGTACACCTACGACGACCTGCGCAACGATCCCGCGCAGACCCTGCACGACATCCAGGACGTCCTCGGCCTCTCGCGCCATCGCCCCGCCGACGTCGAGAGCCGGCGCAACGTGCCCACCCGGGCTCGCTCGGCGGTCGTGGCCAAGGCCGGCAAGCAGCTCGCCGGCGGCCTCCGCCGGATCGGACGGCCCGAGATCCTCGGCTGGCTCAAGCGCAACCCGATCGTCGCCCGCGCGCTCTACACCGAACGCTCGGTCGATCTCGCCATCGACGACGAAGCGGTGGCGACGCTCCGGCGGTTCTACCGCCCCGAGGTGACGGCCCTGAGCGAGCTCCTCGGCCGCGACCTCGTGGAGCTGTGGGGCTACGACCGGGCATGAGCCGACCGCGCGACACGGCGGGCGTGCGACCGGACGCACCGTCGATCGGCCGCGTCGTCCTCGTCAACGACTACCGCAGCCTCGGTGGCGCCGAACGAGTCGTCGCCGACACGGCCGAGCTGCTCGAGGGGGCGGGCATCGCCGCACACGTCTTCAGCAGCGAGGACGTGCCGGGCCATCGGCGCAACGCGGTGAACTTCGTGCACCACCGGGCGGCCCGCACCGCGCTCGCCCGACTGGTGAACGAGGTCGAGCCCGACGTCGTCCACTTGCACAACGTCTACCACGAACTGTCCCCCGCCGTGCTCTCGGTGCCGGCCCGCCTGGGCGTCCCCAGCCTGGTGACGGCCCACGACTGGCATCTCGCGTGCCCCAACCCGTCCGGCTGCCGCCACGTCGACGGGCAGATGAGGCCGGTCGATCTCACGCACCTGTCCGCACGGTCGCTGGTCACGTCGCGCTGGGACGTCTCCCGGGTTCGATCGCTGGCACGGCTCGTGCAGCACGTCGCGGGCTACCGGATCGTCGATCGCCGATCCGACCTCGACCTGATCGTCTGCCCGAGCCCCGCGCAGGCCGCCGTGTTCGAGCGATCGTTCGGTGCCACGGCAGCCGTGCTCCGCAACCCCCAGCCGGCACCGCCCACCGAGGGCGCCCCGTCGGATCGATCCGGGTTCGTCTTCGCCGGCCGTGTCGAACCCGAGAAGGGGCTCGCAGCGTTCATCGAGGTCGCGCCGGTCGAGCTGCTCGACGACCTCCGGGTCATCGGCGAGGGCGAGGACCTCGAACGCTGCCGAGCAGCGGCGCAGCGCCGCGGCGCGGCGACGGAGTTCACCGGCCGGCTGTCGGCTGCCGAGACGCTGGATGCGATGCGCCGCTGCGACGTGCTGGTGCTCCCGTCGCGGTGGCCCGAGATCGCACCGCTGGCTGTCATCGAGGCGATCGCGTCGGGGTGCCGCGTGCTGGGCTCGCGGCTCGGCGGGATCCCCGAACTGTGCGCGGGACGGGACGAGCTGCTGTTCGACCCGTTCGACGAGGACGACGTGGCGCGTGCCTGCCGGGCGGCGCTCGCGGCGGACCCGAGCGGCCCGCGGCCGGAGGCGTCGGCGCGCGCCCAGACCCGCGAGACCTATCTCGCCGAGCTCGTGGACCTCTACGCGACCGCCGTGGCGACCCACCGGCGGCGCGCCGCCGCGGGCCGCTGACGCCCGCCGACGATCGCGGCCCCGCCCCGAGCGTCAGACCTCGGACTGCTTGACGGCGATGCGGCCGCTCGCGTCGATCCGCGCCAGGTGCAACCGCAAGCCGTGCTCGGTGACGTACTCGTCGACTGCGCGACGCGAGCCCGCCCAGTGGCCGTAGTCGTCGATGATGAGGACGCCGTCGTGGGCAAGACGCGGGTAGAGGTGCACCAGCTCGTGGCGCGTCGACTCGTACCAGTCGGTGTCGAGCCGGAGCAGCGCGATCGCGTCGGCGGCGAGCTCGGGAATCGTGTCCTCGACCATGCCGGCGACCAGGCGCACGTTCGACATCGGGTACCCGGTGGAGGTCATGTTGCGCCGGACGTCGTCCTCGGACGCGTACGCCCAGTTGGACGATTGTGTGCCGGTGGCGAGGGCCTCGAACGTCTCGGACGCATGGACGCCGGCGGCCGAGACGTCGTGCTCGCCCGGCGCCGTCATGCCGGTGAAGGTGTCGAAGAGCTGGATCCGCCGATCGGTCGCGTCGAGCTGCTGCAGGCGAAGGGCGATCGCCATGGCGGACCCTCCTCGCCACACACCGCATTCGACGAAGTCACCCTCGATCTCGTTGACGACCACGTAGTCGACGGCGTTGACGAGGGCGCAGACCCGTTCGAACGACGTCATCGTGTAGTCGGAGACGCGCTCCCAGATCTGCACCGTCTCGGCCGGAACGTCGGAGGCGCTCGACGGCCCGCGTCGAACGACGTCGAGATCGAAGCGGTGGAGCACCGAGCGCGCCGATCGGACGCCGGTCCGGCCCACCGTCTTCAGCGCGTCGTTCAGCTTCACCTGTCCTCCTCGACCGCTCGACGCTAGCAAGACCGATCGGCTCCACCACGTGGCCCGTCGGCGCTGGTACCTGCCCGAATCGGCCCGCCCACACGCCGTTCCGGGACGAGCCGGCCCGGGGTTCGGCACCGCGTTCGGCACGCGTTCGGCACCGCGCCGCGCCGGTAGCCTCGCCGTGTGGGCGTCAACGCGAACATCGTCAGGTTCCTGGTGTACGAGCACGAGGCGCGTGGACCACTCGGGCGCGTGCTCACGCTGGGCCATCAGGACCTGCTGGCGAGCCCTCGAGACCTTCGTCCCCTGGTCGGAGAGGGCTTCGAGTCCGACCACTACGCCGACCGGCTGCTGGTCGACTGCTTCGGCGCCACGTCGGTCGATTCGATGG
>NZ_JASJCS010000019.1 GCF_030065885.1 Ilumatobacter sp.
CTCGCCGAGCGCGAGACCACGACGTCGGCGACGCGGTCGGCCTCCTGCTCGCGCGCATCGTCACGCCTGGTCACGCGCAGCTTGCGCTGCGCTCGCGCCGCAGCCGACCGCGATGCCGACGAGCGCGTCCGGACCTGCGACGCGGCACCCATCAGGGGCCCCTTCCCCGCATCGCTTCGCTGCCGCGACGACTCACAGCGTCTTGCCCTCCTTCTGCAACTCCCGCCGAATCCCACCCACCAGCTCGCGGCCCCGGATCACGTTGGATCCCTCGCTCAGCGCCATCAGCGAGACGTACCGGACCACGTTCATGATCGCTCCGCCGGTCAGCTCGTACTCGCGGGCGATGGCGCCGATGTCCGCACCGTCCTCGAGGCGTGACCGCGGCGACAACGACGCCCGCCAGAGCCGTTCACGTGCGCCCGCGTCGGGCACGGGGAAGTGCACCACGGACTGGAACCGGCGGTTGAATGCGTCGTCGATCAGGCTGCGGAAGTTCGAGGCGAGAATCACCACGCCCTCGAAGTCCTCCACGCGCTGGAGCAAGTAGGAGATCTCCTGATTCGCATACCGGTCATGTGCGTCCCCGACGCTCGTGCGCTTGCCGAACAGCGCGTCGGCCTCGTCGAAGAAGAGGATGCACTCCATGCGCTCGGCTCGATCGAAGACCCGTTCGAGGTTCTTCTCGGTCTCCCCGATGTACTTCGACACCACACTCGACAGTGCGATGCGGTACACGTCGCGGTCGACCCGCTTCCCGAGGAGCGTCGCCGTCAGCGTCTTGCCCGTGCCCGGCGGCCCATAGAACAGCGACGTGTAGCCGGGACGGAGACGGCGGGCGAGGCCCCAGTCCTCCATCAGCTCCCGCTCGTGGCGGATCCATGCCTCGAGCTCGCGGAGCTGATCGAGCGTCGACGGCGGCAGCACGAGGTCGGACCACTCCATCTCGGTCGTGATCAGCTTGGCCGGGAAGTCGCGGCTGTAGTCGGGCTTGCGCAGGCGACCTGTGGTCAGGTAGTCGACGATCTCGTCGGCCAGCACGAGCGGGCCGGCCACCAGCGGCTCGCCAGCCGGCGCCGGCTCGAGCCGCAGGATGTCGTGCTGCGCGAAGAAGTGGTCGCGATCGAACAGCTGCTGGGAGTCGAGGCGCCGCTCGAGGTCGGCGCCTGCGAGCAGGAACTGCACCGTCTCACCGGTCGGCAGGAACCCCCCGTGCACTCGACCGTTGACGCCGCCGTACTCCGTGTACCCCCGCCCGCTCGCCGCGCTCTGGCCGAAGAACGGATCGAGCAGCTCGGGACGGACATGCGGCGCGAGGGCGAGCACGACGGTGAGCCGCTCGGCCGGGTCCAGTTCGTAGTGACGCACGAAGGTGGCGAAGATGGAGGCATCGCCGTCGAGGTCCGGCGGCGGCAGCCGCGTGAGCACGGCCGCCGCCGATCCGTCGGGGTCCGCGACACGCTCGACGATGACCTCGCCGAGCCAGCCGAGGTCGCGCTCGAGCGCGGCCGCATTGGCGGCCATCGGATCGGCGGCAGGAGTCGTCACCATTCGACCACCACCGGTTGATCCATCCACGCGAGCATGACGACGCCGATCCCCCAGGGCAGGCGATCGATCAAGACGTCGGCGCCGATCCTGGGGACCAGCAACGTCCACCCGACGTCCTGTTCGGCCAAGCGGCCCTCTCTCATCAAGAACGTGGATCGCAAGCCGTCGATCGACGTGCTTCCCAGCGCGCCCCACTGCGTGATCAGCGAGCGCAACAGGTCGGCGGCCTCGTCGGACTCCTGTGGTGTCACCGAGCGCAGGGGTGCGATCGGCTGCTCGATCGGCCAGCCGCAGAGCAACTTGTTCAGGACCATCTCGTGCTCATGACCCTCGGATGAACCGGTCGCGACATGGTGCAGGATCTGCACCGCCCGCTCGTGGGCGGCCTCGTCACGGAACTGGCGGTCGCTGGCGAGGCCGAGCCGCTCGAAGAACGCCGGCAGGAACGGCCAGCACAGCACGAGACCGGCATTGGCGACATACACGCCGTCCGATCCCACGACCTCGGACCGCAGTCGTGGACGATCGACGCGCGGAGCATCCACCTCGCCGTCCCGGTCCTCACTCCGTGCCGTGCGATCGATGGGCTGCGCCGCGGCATCACCGCTTGAACGCCGTTCGACCCGACTCGTCGCGTCCGGTCGGGCCGACCGGCCACGCATGTCGCGCTCGGCTCGATCGGCGGGCGCACCGTCCGGTTCGCCACCGTGTGGAACGGCCGCTGGTGCCGGTCGCTCTGCGCCCGGCGCGTGCTCGTCGTGCTGCGGGCCCGAGGCCTCATGGCTGCCTCGATCCAGCAGGCGCTTCCCGTCGGCCACGGGAACCTCATCGCCACCTCGAGCCGGCCGGCGCCTCCCTTCGGCCCCGGTGTCCTCGCCAACCTCTGCACCACTTGCCGCAGTCGGGGCGCGCTCGCCGCCCACTGTGCCCGTCGCTGCCGGACCGGGACCACCGCGCTGCGAGACCCCGCTGTCCCGCTCCCGATCGGGAGCTGCCTCACCACGGCGATGGGCCGACGGAGAACGCTGAGCTGTCACGGCCGGTGCCGCCTCGAGCCACGTGACGACCTCAGCCGGTAGCTGGGCGTCATGACTCGCCGCCGCGGTGAGCTCGGCACGAGCCCGGTCGGCGTCGAGTGTCGCCGCGACCAGAAGATGGTCGAGGAACGCAGAAACCTTCGGTGCCGGCTGTTCTCGGAGCCAGCTCAGCGCCGCGACGTGGAGGTCGATCGCGTGGGAGACCGCCGACACGCCGGCAGGAGGTGTCACGACGTCTTCCCACGCGGCCAGCGCGGCGAGCACGGGCCGTTGCTCGGCTGCGACGAACAGGGCGATCACCGCCCGCGAGGTGGCCGGAGCGAACTGCACGGCCAGTCGTCGGACCCCGTGCGGGCTCAGCATCCCAACCAAGCGACGGACTTCGGTCGGCGCCTCCTCGACGAGCTCGCGCAGGGCCTGTTCCGGGTCGGAACGGAACGGTGCCGGCGCGTACCAGGGGATCGTTCCGAACTCGAGCATCTCGAACAGCGCGCCCAGCGGCCCCGTCGCCGGCGCCGCCGACTGCTCGTCGCCCTCATCGCGCCCACGCGCGTCGTCAACCAGCGGGGGCAGCACGACGTGCAGACGATCGAGGAGCCGGTCGGCGAGCGTGGCGGCCTGGCTCGCCGATTCGACGGGCCCGATGTCGACGACCACACGGTCGAGCCTGACGACCTCGTCGTCGGCGACCAGCGAGCTGAACAGCTCGTCGAGTTCCGGGAGCACCGAGGTCGATTGCACGCCCGCGACCGCGTCTGCCGTCCGTCGGGCCCGACCTTCGTCGCCGGCGACGACCTCGATCGTCTGGGTTCGGATCACGTGATGCTGCATGTCGTCAGGCCATCTCCCTGCACATCACCCTCTCGGCGGCCGCCGCCTCGGCGACGGTCCGTCGTCCTCGTCGGGCGCCGGCCCCTCGATGTCGAGCACGACCTCCTCTCGGCGCCCGGGCACCACGTTGATCTCGCGCTCGGTCGGATCTCCGACCACCCGCACCCGGAAATCGCCCGGCGGCAGACCCGTGAATCGAACGCGACCCCGATCGTCGACCGGGAGCCGCGTCGTCAACGCCGGCCAGTTCGCGGGAAGCGGGTCGTCGGTCACCAGCTCGATCTCGGGCAGGCGGCGTACGTCGATCACGTCGTCCGGCAGCCTGACCACGACGTCGATGCTCGCCAGCTCGAAGTCGAGCTGGACCACCGCCGGTTCACTCGGCGAGCTCACGACGACGCGCTCCTCGCGCTCTTGCCCGAGCGGCTCGACGACCACGCGGACCGTGAACTGCCGACCGACTTCGACATCCTGGAACACGAAGCTGGCGTCGGGTGATACCGGGAGGGTCCGCCCGTCGAGCGTCGCGACCGCGGCGAACCCCACCTCCTCGAGGTTCAGCCGCTTGCCGTCGAACGTCACCAGGCCGCGAATCGAGCCCGTCGGCTGCTCGCGTTGGATCTGGAACTC
This sequence comes from Ilumatobacter sp., assembly GCF_030065885.1. GTDB lineage: Bacteria > Actinomycetota > Acidimicrobiia > Acidimicrobiales > Ilumatobacteraceae > Ilumatobacter. Next base: position 4,050 of record NZ_JASJCS010000019.1, read on the forward strand.
GTACTCCACGGTCTCGCCGAAGCCCAACTCGAACTCGAACCGTTGAGACGAGCCCTGGGCTAGCAGCCCGTACGGGCCGGGAGCGACGGACGCGAATCGCACGCGCCCGCTTCGGTCCGTCGTACGCTGCACGGGCTCCCGCGTCCTCCGCGAGATCAGCGAGACCACGACACCCGGTTCAGGTTCCGACCGCTCGTTGAGCACGATGACATCGACGGTCGAGAACTCCAGGGCGAACCGCACGGTCGTCTCCTCGCCGGCGCTCACCTCGACCTGCCGCTGGGCGGCGGGACCGTCCCACTGGTCGATCTCGAGCGTGACGGTGTGAACCCGGCCGGCCTCGACGTCGTCGAAGCGGAACGTCCCATCGTCGCTGACCTCTGCGCCGTCCGGGCGGCCCGACAACCGCGCCGTCGCCAGGCTGAAGGGCTCACCGTTGAGCGTGACCTCACCGAGGATCGTCCCTGTGTCGACCTCCTGCTCCTCGGGTGGCCGGAGGTAGATCAGGACGTGGCCCTCGTCGGTGCCGCACTGGTCGTCGTCGAGCGTGAAGCTGAAGCGATCGACGGCGCCCGGGATCGGCGTCTCGTTGCGGTACCGGACGACCCCGCCCTCGAGGCGCTCGAGGGTCCCACCCAACTCGGTGGCCTCCGGCACGGCGACGCCGGCCGGCGTGCCCGTTGGGTCGTTCGGGCGCCGATGATGCGTCCCGAGGTCGATGTCGACCGGTTGCATCCAGTTGCCGCCCGTCTCCGAGCCCCCGAGCTCGACGTCGCCGACAGCGACCACGACGCCGGCCACCGGAGGCAGGCAGACGTCGTCGACGTCGATCGAGCAGCAGCACGGGAGCTGCCCGGCCAGGCTGAAGTCGGCGCCGACCTCGCCGTCGGCCCCGCACACCAGCACGAACGTGCCGCCGGTCTCGACGCCGCCGACGTGTTCGAGTCCGGGTGCTCGCTCGGCGACCGTGCGCAACACGGCGGCGCCTCGGCTGCGGAGCACTTCGTAGAGCAGCGCGACGGCATCGAACGTCGGGCGGAGATGCCGGGTGGCGCCGACCGCACGCGACATCGTGGCGCCGACCCGGTCGAGCAGCCGCCGGAGGTCCTTGTTCGCCGGGTCCGCCTCGACGTCCACGTCGATCTGGCCGGCGAGCAGCTCCAGCACCGCCAGCTCGGTCGTCACATGATCGAACCGGCGCACGAACAGCCGGTGGTTGAAGCTGCACAGCTGCTTCGGCAGCTCGTTGACGAGCCCTGCGGCTGCGCTGCGCAGCCGTGTCCACGACAGCACCAGCGAGAGCCACTCGGGGCGTGCCACCGCGGTGCCGGCGAGCGAGCGGTCCCGCACCCGCCGCTCGGCGACGAGGAGTTCGTCGAGCGCCGTGATGGTCGGCCGCCTGGCAGCGAGATCGACTCGCAGCTCGTCGAGCAAGCGTCGCTCGCTCACGGTCTCGTCTCGCGTCGGCAGTTCGGCCATGTCGCCGATGCCGGGCAGGTCGGAGATCTCGTTCATCGTGTCGAGCACGCACAGCAGCTCGCCCCGCGCGGCGAGGTAGTCGGCCTCGAGGTGGCCCACGTCACACAGGATCAGCCGGTCGCATCGCTCGGCCCGCCACGCCTCGATGGCGTCGCCGCGCTCCGCCTCCCGGAGCTGCTCGAGGCCGGCGAGCAGCACCTTCATCGTCGCCGTCCATGTCGTGGTGCCGGACCACGCCTTGCTGGCGGCCTGGCGCAGCTCGCCCCACCCGTCGGCGATCTCGTCCAACCTCGTGACGGCTTCGTCGACGTCACCGTCGTCGGGGGCGTCGAGGTCGGCGTGCACGGCGATCACGTCGAACTCGACGTGGTGGATCGACCGGAGCTCGTGGATGTCCGAGACCGCGGCGTCGCGGTCGAGCCCGACGTGGCCCTCGACCCTGACCAGCGAGCACCGGCCGTAGTCCTCGCCGATGTCCGATGCGGCCGACGCACCGGTCCCCCACGGAGCGGTCGCCGTACAGCACGTGCTGGGATGCCACAGCCGCACCAGATCCGGCGTCGGCTCGTAGTAGAAGGGGATGGCCCGGTGCCCGAGCGGCCATCGCTCGGTGTGGCTCGGCACGAGCCGCACCGACCTGGTCTCGGCCACCACCTCTCGCATCGATTCGACGTCGAACGGCACCGTCACCTCACTGGGCAACATCTCCGCCGCGTCGGCGACGAACGCGTCCGCCACGGTGTCCGCCGCCGCCACGCGATCTGCGATCGACGGCGTGACGATCTCGGCCGGCAGCGATGCGGAGGGTCCCGTCTCGAGCGCATCGGCGATGGAGGGCGGGCGCAGCGCGATCGACGGCGGCGTCTCGACGGTTCGGTCGGGATCAGCTGCTCGTGCCATCGCGACGATCCGGTGGAAGAGGTCGCGGACCTTGTCACGTGCACCCTCGGTCACGTCCCGTACCGGCGACGGGTACCAGCCGTGCCGGTGACTACCGCCGCCCGAGAGCTGCCCGAGCAGGAGGTGGCGCGGATGGTCGAGCGCCGGTGCGCACGTGCCGACGAGCTCGCAGGCGGCCGTCGTCATCTCCTCGTACGCGACGATCAGATCCTTCACGAGGTCATAGCCGTACTGGGCGCCGCGCGCTCCGGCGATGAACGCCTTGGTCGACTCGCGCACGTCGGCGGGATCGAGGTCCGAGTCGAGGTCGAGGTACGAGCCGTAGGTCTCGAAGGCGGCCACGACCTGATCGCTCAACTCGGGCGCCACCCCAGTTGCCAGCCTCGTGTACGCCATGTCGATCTGGTCGACGGTGCTGACGGCGGTCAGCTTCAGGGCCCGGTGCAGCCGTGCGATGTCGACGACAGGTGGCGGCGTCCGGCCACCGCAGGCGTCGAGCTCGGCGGACACGCCCGGCTCGGCCAGCAGGACCCGTGGGGTGAGGACGAAGTTCCTCCCCTCGCTGTCGCAGTCGGTCACCAGGCACGAGTCGAGCTCGACCGATGTCTGCTCCAAGTACACGACGACCACCCAGTCGGCACGGTCGGCGACGAACTCGTCCGTGAGGGACGCGCCGGAGCCGGTGGCCTCGGTCTCCACCAGCTCGATCAGGTCGACCTGCCCACCTTCGGTCCGCCAGCTCTGGTAGCCGGGCAGGCCGTCGAGCTGGACGTCGGGATCGACGTAGGCCCGATACCGGTCGAACGCCATCTCGGTCAGGTCGACGAGGTAACCATCGGACGTCACGCCGAACCCGGCCGAGAGCGTCAGCTCCTGGTCGGCGATGTTCCAGTCGAGGCCACACGCGATACCGGTGCCGACCAGACGAACGCGGGTCAGCCGGTGCTGCTGGTCCAGATAGCTGCGCAGGTCGTTGAGCTGCGTGCTCGTCAGGATCTGGTTGGGGACGAAGTCCGGGTAGGCGGTCAGCATCGTTTCCATGACGTGTTCTCGCAGTTCAGAAGGTTCCGAGATTGGTGTTGTTCAGGGTCACCGCCGGCGCGTCGCCGGTCAGTGCATCGGGGTCGTGGAGGCGGGCGATCGGGTGGACGTTGACGAGGCCTTCGAGCCGCTCGATCAGGCGGGCCAGCGTCCTGCGGTGCGCAGACGTGGCCTTCGGGCCGCCCGCAAGACCCGCCGAGGCGGCGACGAGCGCTGCATGCGCCTTCGACCAGTCCTCGTAGGCGTCTTCGAACGAGCGCATCTGGTCGTGCGTCACCCAGCAGATCCTCAACAGCACGTGGGCCGGCGCCCCGGCTCGCAACGTTCGCTCGATCAGCCGCCGGAAGCTGACGTTCTGGAAGCGCCTCGGCCATGACGGGAGCACGACGCTGACCCGGAACGAGTAGGGGTCGTCCACCACGATTCGGTTGGGTTCCTCGGGGTCGAACGGCTGCTCGGCGAGGAGCGGATCGCCGGGCCGGCGGGGCCTGAGCAGTAGGTGCTCGACCACGTGGAAGCCCTCGGCGTCGGCGCGCTCGGCGAAGAGCTCGATCACCCGCCCGGTGTGCTGCTTGTTGCGCGTGTGGCCGATGACGCCGCAGTCGCGGTCGCCTTGCCAGATGTGCAGCTCGTGACCGCCTGCGCTCCGCTTGACGTAGTTCTGCTCATCGCCGCCGAGCGTGAGGGCGAGGTCGAGCAGCGCTTCGGCCGTCGTGTGCGACTCGCACCCGCCGCTGTCGCTGCGGAAGATCTCGATGCCGTCGTCGTCGGTCACCACGAATCGCCATCGGTCATCGCCCGGGTCCTGCTCGATCGTGAAGCGGGCGTCGGCGAACCGGCGACGTGTGGCGTCGCGGAACCCCATCAGGGCGTACACGCGCCGTTGCAGGCCCGACAGGTTGTCCGACCCGTCGAGCGCGGGTCGTCGACAGTCGTACGCGCCCCCACGACCGCCGCTGATCGCCGGGGCGTTGCGGAGGAAGCGACACTTGTCGTCGATCACCCGCGTGTCGTCGTCGGCGAGGAGGCGGCTGTACATCAGGAGGCTGTACTCGGTGAAGTCCTCGGCGAACCTCCCGAGCAGGTGATCGAGGAACCGGTCGCGTCGCTCGATCGCGTCGGCCCGGCTCTCGATGATCGTCTCGAGCGTCGCCGTCAGATCAGCTCGTGCCGAGGCGCCGAACAGGTCGTGGGCCCATCCCTCCGGTTCGCCGACCGGCTGGGTGTAGTAGGTGCGCGGCTCGTCCTGGACCTCCCACGAGAAGAGGTCACGGACGTGCGACAGCTGCGACAGGAAGTTCGCGAGGAGTTGCTCGAAGAACATGAGGTAGCCCTTGAGCTGCTTGGACTGCGCCTCGCGAACCGGCCCGAGCGTGTCGGGCACGTCGCGGCGTCCGGCGAAGTAGTTCGCGGGGAGCTCGTCCTGGATCGGCGAGAAGGTTGCGACCGACCGGTCGCGACCGACCGGCACGTCGAGGTCACGCTCGTCGTCCGAGAGCTTCCCGCGGAGCGTCGGTTCCGCATCCTCGAGCAGCCGCTCGAGACGGGCGCGGCTCGGGTAGTACGGGAGCCCGTCCTTGTAGATGACCAGCTTGGACCGGGCGGGCGCGATGACCGGCGATCTGAACTCGTCGGTGGCGAGGGTCAGCAGCCACTCCGCCTCGGTGCGCAGCTTCCCGTCGACGAAGCTCAGCAGCTTGGCCTGCTTGACCGACAACACGTCGTCGTCGGCCATGACGAGCCGGATCACGTCCGACACCCGTACCTCGCACAACTGGGTCGTCTCCCGGAATGCCTCGTCGTCGATGAACCCGTGATCGAGCGTCGGGCCGTCGAAGACCTCGTCGGCCGACCGGCCTGCGTCCAGCAGTTCGTCGATCGTGTGGAAGTCGACGGGCGGTGCGACGTGGCGGCGCAGCCTGGTGAAGATGCCGACGACCACCTGCTCGACGTCGGCGTTCGGCTTGACCTCGATGTCGGCGCAGAACGCGATCTCCTCGCGGCTCGCCTCTCTCACCGAGACGACTTCCTCGCCGAGGTTCCGGTCCTCGTGGATGCGTTCGAACACCGTGTTGCGAACGCCGAGCGCCGTGAGCCCACGGACTCCCGTCCCGTCGTTCGCAACGGCGGCGTCGACTTCGACGTCGTAGAAGAAGTAGTGAGCGTCGTCTCGCTGCCCGTCTCTCTCGCCGTCACCGAACGCCACCGGTAGACGGTTGGTCGGCCGCTGCGGGGCGCCCTTGAAGTCGTGCCACAACTCGACCGACGACCCGACGCAGTCGAGCCGGTAGCCCGAGCCGGCCGGAACCTCGAAGCCGAGCTCGAGACGGGTCTTGTCCTTGACGACCGTCACCTCGTGCTCGACCTCGTCGAGCGTCTCGGCCCCGTGCGTGAGCCGGACCACGACGGTGCCGCGCTCGCGGGCGTACACGCTGGCTGCGACGAGCCGGACCGGACGGCGGACTCGGAGCCGCATCGCACGATCGCCGGTGCCGACGTAGCTCCCCCGGCTGCGGTCGACCGGACCGACGGTGAACGGTTGCCGGTCGGCGACCCGATCGTCGAGCTCGACGAGCACGTCGTAGAGTCCGTTCAGAGCCCGGGTCGCACCAGGACGGTGCGTCACGGTGCGGTTCGCCTCGACCCAGGCGTTGCGCACACCGGGGATGTCGACGAGGCGCTTGCGGAGGTCGTAGAACGTGACCGGGTCGCAAGTGAGGATCGACAGCGCGGTGTGGAAGTTGGACTCGTCGCCCGATCGCTCGTCGTCGGTGAGCAGATCGGCCATGTCGTAGCCGGCGCGGTAGCCGAGATCGGTGATCGCGTAGCAGGCGAGCTCGAGCAACGTGATGCCGGGGTCGTGCACGTTGTAGTCCGTCCACAGCCGGTGCCCGAGGCGTTGGATGTGCTCGATGCCCTGCTTCCGCAGCAGCGCGAAGTCCTCGCTGGGGTGGAGTTGCAGTCCCTTCAGCACCGTGCCCGGCTGGGCGGCATCGCGACCGGCGGTCGAGGGGGAGCGTGCGGCGCCCGTCATCGCTTCGACAGCTCCTTGCCGAAGCACCAGCGGCACGGGTCGTGACCGGCCTCGATCCCGTCCGAGAAGCGGTCGAAGTACACCCGTCGCGACGGCGCGATCTCGTCGATCTGGCAGTTCGGCGAGCGGTTCTCACGGTCGTGCAGCTCGAGCGTTCTCGTGTTGCCGAGGAAGCGCTTCGGCGTCGGCGGCGGCTCACCGGCGGGACTGGTGAGCTCGTCGCGGCAGCTCTCCAGGTCATGGACCACTTCGTGCGACTCGGCCGAGACGAGCACGGTGCTCGATCGGCTGGCGGTGGCCTCCTCGACGTCGTCGAGGACCGTGCCGTCGGCGAGGATGTGGTCGATCGTGAAGTCGGCGACGAAGTCGACGTAGTCGAGCTGCTCGACCATCTCGAGGATCCACGACCGGTGGATGCGGCCGCCGAACGAGAGGTCGGTCGAGGCGCCGTAGCGCCACGGCGACAGGAACCGGACGATGTCCTCGTCGAGCTGACCGGTGTAGTACCCGACGTCGCGACCTGCCTCGAATCGGACCCGGAACCGCGCCCGGACCTCCTCGAAGTCGGGGTCGGTCACGGTGATGTCGGCGAAGTCGGTCGCCAGCCCGACCAGGGTGCGACGGATCCGCTCCCGCGTGCCCACCGCGACGACCGGGCGGAGCGGATCGACGGCCGTGCGATTCCGCAGGTCGGGGATCACGACGACGCGGACCTTGCCGGGGGCGTACTCGCTGGAGGCGTCGGTGTGGTTGATGCACCGCACCTTGTAGACCTCGGGGTAGTTCTCGAGCACGATCCGCTCGTAGTCGAAGATCGTCACCGCCCTGTTCCGGTGGCGCAATCGTTCGCTGACGCGGACGAAGTGCTCGTCGTCGGTCTCGGCGACCCGCCCGCCGAACGATGCGGCTGGTTGGGTGATCGACTTGACGGCCGACCGACGGGTCACGAGCTTGGAGATGGTCGTCGCCGGCAACGGCGTTGCCAGCCGGGAGGGGTCGTTGCCCGAATCGCTGAACACGGCGGTGACTGCCTGGGCGACGATCGTCACGGCCCGGCACACCGAGGTCGGATCCCTGTCGACGCTCGCCTTGATCCAGTGGCGGCCGGCGGTCAGCACGCTGGACGCCGCGGTCATCGCGGCGGGCATGGCCAGCTTCACGATCCCCGACGTCGTCAGGTCGTTCGTCCCGTCTTCGAGCACCTCGTTGGCGGCGAAGTCGATCCATGATTCCTTGCTCAGATAGGACCAGCCGACCGTCGGCGCAGTGGCGCTCGTGGCGGCGGTGCCCTCGGCCACCTGGATCAGCAGCGACACGTTCTGCTGCGGCTGGAGATCGTCGAGACCGATGTACAACGTGCCTGCCGCGGTCGTGCTGCGGGGCACGCCGTCGCCGTCGCGGACCGTCACGGTGAACTCGGGAAGCGTGCGGTCCACCGATGTGAGCCGCCGCACGCCGAACGGCCAGATCTGGAACACGGCGTCCGGCGCGGTCGTGGAGCCGGTCGTCGTCCTCGCCGCTGCGACCAGGTCGATGGTGTGGCTCGCTTCGTACCCGAGCTCGATCGCCTCGATCAGCGGTGTGTAGGGAGGCCTGCCGGGGATCGGCAAGCGGGCCAGCGTGTCGGCCGCGAAGGTGAACGTCTGATCTGCCTCCAACGGGTCGTTGCCGCCGATCTTGGTGCCCTTGGGCAGGGTGACCGACTTCCCTGCTTCGATCACGACCTGGAAGGTCGTCATCGCGCTGGCGTACTGGGCGTGCCGGAAGTCCTCCTGCAGCCGCAGCCGGATGAATCCCTGCTGCGTGGTCGGCTCGTACGACGAGACCTCGGCGAGATCGTTCCGTCGTGCGAGCAGCGGCTTCGCGGCGGGATCCACGGAGATCGTCTGGTCTGCGAGCGGCACGTCGTTGCCGGAGTCGAAGAGCGAAGCCTCCGAGGGCGAGGGCAGTGCGAGTCGCCAACTCCCGCGCTCGAGGATCTCGAGATCGACCTTGAAGCTGCTCGTTGCGATTGCCGGGCCCGGATAGTCCTCGTAGTGCGCCGCGAAGCCGATCGCGTCGCCCTCGTCGTTCCGGGGCAGATCGGCCCACGTGACCGTCAGGTCGACCTTGTCGAGCTGCTTGCGGAACACCTCGTCGCTGCCGACCAGGAAGTTGCTGTCGATCCGCGGGGTGGCCCCGAACGGCATGAACGGCTTGGCGGGGTCGATCGTGCCGGTGTCGTTCTCGAGCAGGAGGTCGGTGACGCCCTCGACCTCGACGTCGATCCGGACCGAGACGATCGTGCGTCCCTCGAGGTGGCGGTACGCGTACCCATCAGTCGTCTCGTCGAGGACGAACCGGAGGACGGGGGACGTGGTCGGGTAGCCGCCGGTCAACGTCTCGGCGTCGAAGCCGACGATCGGATCGGCATCGGGCGCGAATTCCACCCGGAAGGCGATCGTCCCCGCGTTCTCGTCGATCTTCACGGCGCGCGACGTGAACGGGGCAGCCGCCAGTGTGCCCTTGATCCAGGCCTTCTCCCCGCTGGCCCGCACCGTCACGTGCTCCTCGAGATCCTGCTCCGCCGACGCAGCCCATGCGCCTCCCGCCGCCGTCGCGAGCGTCACCGTGACGGTCCGCGTTCCCTGCGCCAGGCGGAGCACCGGCGAGGCGACGGCGAAGCCGATGTCGGCGTGTGGCATCTCGTCGCTGCCGAACGTGTCCCAGCTCCCGTCCTCGCGAGTGATCTCGGCGCCCTTGCCGTCGGGCGAGTTCGCCGTGCCGGCGGCGTGGATGGCGACGACGATCGTGTCGTCGGTCTCGTCGGAGTCGACGTACACCGTCTTCAGCTCGCCGACCGACGCGGTGTTGACGACGAGATCGCTGACGGTCGCGAACGTCACGTCCTTGCCGTTGGCGTCCTTGCCCGCCTTCAACGCCGTTGCCGCGGGGAGCAGCGTGGGTTGTGCGTCGCGAGCGAGCTCGAAGACGACGTGCACGCGATCGGGCACCGCTGCGTTCCGGGCGAGGCGAAGCACCTTCTCGTAGTAGAACCGGAGATGCTTCGACGTCACCTCGTTCAGCCGGCTCCGGGCGTGGCGCAGCAGGACCAGGAACGTCAGGAAGAGCGCGAGGTGTGGCTGGTGCCCCGGATAGTCCTCGAGCGTCTCGCGGAGGTATCGCGGTGCCTCGTCTCGCAGCGTGAGGAGCACCCCGTGGAACCGCTCGTACACCCGAGTCACCCGCCGGACGGCGTCGGCTCGGTCGGTCGTGACGTCGCCGGTCGGCAGGAACGACGCGTCCGCCTTCTCCGGAAGCTCTCCCCAGAGCCTGCTGTCGCCAGGTACGGCCGACGAGGGGGGCAGCAAGCCGTCGTCGAGCGCGCCCAATCGCAGGCCGTACGCCCAGGCCTCGCCGAGGGCCTCGGCGAGGGTGCCGTCGATGAAGCGAGCGAGCCGCGAGCGCAGCAGCAGCCCCTCGGTGCTCGCTCGATGCCACTCGTCGATCTGCTGGGCCACCGGCCACACCCGCCCGAGGAGCGCAGCGATGTCGCCGAGCGTGCCGTCGTCCGAAGCCGCGACAGCGGCATGCTCCTCGAACTCGGCGCGCCGATCGTCGACGTCGTACGCGCCGACGACGGCGACGAGCGTGCTGACGTCGCCGTCGATGAACCCCCGCCAGTCGCCGGCGGCGACCACCGAACCACTGCCCGCCCCGCCGGTCGGGATCGGGTAGTAGTCGAGATGCTCGGCGAGACGGCTGGCATACAGCAGGAGCTCCTCGACATCGCGCTCGTCGAGCGGCGCGTGACTGGGGGCCAGCGCAGCGACCAGGCGTTGCGCCTGGGTCGTGCCGTCCCGTGCGAGCGGGTTGCGGGGGGCGTCGCAGCGACTCACACCTGCAGCTCCGTTCCCTCGTCGAGGTAGAGCGGGTACACGAAGTTGGATCTGGTGTTCGTCGTGGCGATGACGTAGTCGAGCGTGACCTCGACGAGCCCGCGCTCGGGGACGTCCTCGAGCACGACGTCGTCGAGGATGATCCGAGGCTCGAAGTACAGGATCGCCACCTCGATCAGGTCGCGGAGGCTCGCGCGCAGCCCGACGTCGAGCGGTTCGAACACCATGTCGTGCAGATCGCAGCCGTACTTCGGCTGCATCACTCGCTCGCCGATGCGGGTGGAGAGCAGGATGGCGAGGCTCTGGCGGATGTCCTCCTCGTCCGACGCCATGACGACGGTCCTGGCAGCGCTGGGGAACGTCGGTGGGAAGGCCCATCCCGTGCCCAGGAACGACCGATCGTCGAGTGGCTGCTCCTGCGGTGTCGCCATCTTCGTTCCCTTCAGTTGAGCTGCACGACCGAGCCCTTGACGACGGTCGAGCCGCCGGACGTGAACTCGGCGCCCGAACTCCCGTCGGCAGCGAGCTGCGACTGGGCGGCGATCGTCACGTTGCTGCCCTCGATCGTGACGTCCCCGTCGGCCTGCAGCGTGAGGTCGCCCGCGCTCGTGACCGTGACGCCGTCGCTCTCCATCGTGAGCTTGTTGCCGGACTCGTCCTCGACGGTGATCGCGCCGTCGTCATCGCTCAGCACGATCGTGTTGCCGTTCGGCGTCTCGATCGTGACGACGAGCTTGTCGTCGTCGAAGAGCACCTTCAGCTCGCCCCTCGTGACCAGGCCCTTCTCGTGGTTGTCGTCGCTCGCCTCGATCGGCGCCGGCTTGGCGCTGCTGTTCATCATCCCGAGCACGACGGGATCACGCGGGTCGCCGCCCAGGAACCCGACGATCACCTCGTCGCCGATCTCGGGGAGGAAGAAGCTCCCGCGGTTCTCGCCGGCGTCCAGCGTCGCCACCCGCGCCCACACGCCTTCGCCCGTCACGTCGATCATCGGGATCCGGACCTGGATGCGATGCTCGCCGTCCGGATCGCCTTCGAGGGCGGTGACCAGTGCGACGTGGACGCCCTGCACTCCCGGCAGCAGACCGTTGGCCTCGCTGTCGACCACGTCGCGGGTGACGCTGCCGAACGCATCGGGCGACAAGCCGAACTGGACGTCGGTCTCCCAGTTGCGGCTGCTGATCTCGTGGCGGACACCAGCGACCAGGGCTGTTCCCGTGAAACGGTCCCCCACGTCCTTCAGCTCGATCGTGTCGCCGGGTTCGATCGCGCCGAACCCCTGCACGCGGACCCGGCCCCGGACCTTGGCGAAGCCGCTTCGCAGGAGCTGCGCGTCGGCCCAACCCTGCAGCTCGTCGTCGGCCAGGATCCCGCCGTGCTTCAGCTCGAACGCGTCGAGCCCGACCACGTCGGCGAGGTCACCGGCATCGAGGTTGCCGGGCGTGACCGCGCCGGGGTCCGCGCCCTCGACCTCGGCGAGCTCCTGGTCGGCGGGGTTCCAGGCCGAGGACTGGACAGCCGCCAGTTGATCCCGGGCGTCGGCCGCGGCCTCGAACTCGAGCACGTTGCCGCCGTAGCCGACGACGAGCGCGGCCTCACCCGACGCGTCCGGCGCCTTGACCTCGAGCGTCCCGTCCTTCGTCGCAACGAGCATCCCGTTCGCCTCGGCCCTCGTGAGGATGAAGTCCCAGTCGGTGGCGTAGTACTGCACCATCGAGGGGTGTGTCACCTGCGTCGTCGCGACATCGGGTGTCAGGCCGGCGTCCGAGCAGATCGCCTCGATGATGTCGGCGTCGGTCTCGTCGTAGAAGTAGCCGGTCTTGCGGCCGACGGTCAGCTTCACGGCCGCGTCGCGGCACTCGATGCACAGGGTCGAGGGTCGCCCGGCGGGGGCACGGAGCCCGTGACGGACGACGATCCCCTTGAAGATCACGTCCTCCTCGCCGTGGTAGCCGGCTGCGATCTCGATCTCGGTCCCGGGCACGAAGTCGTCGGCGTCGCTGGCCGGGAACTCGCGGGCCGCCACGTCGCCGTCGAACACGACGATCTCAGCCGCCGCCACACGGTTGAACGCCCGTTCGACGACGATCGACCGCACCTGGTACTCACCCTTGATCTCGGTACCGCCTGCGCTGATCGTGAACGACGGCCGGTCCGCCGGTGCCGCGGTCGGGACGAGTTGATCGTCGCTCATGACTCGGCCTGACGGATGGGTGGGAACCGGATCGTCTGCCCGACCTCGAGGCGGCGGAAGTCGTCGAGCCCGTTGATCGCAGCGACCTGCAGGTAGTACGACGGGTCGCCGTAGATCGTGGCGCACATCAGCGTGAGGTGATCGCCCTCCTTGACCACCCTGGTGTGCGTGAGGTCGGGCGAGCTCTTGCGCTCCTGCTTGACGCGCAGGGTGTCCTCGACGTTCTCCGCGAACGTCGCACTCACCTTCGCCCGGAGCGGGCGACCGCTGGGTTCGAACAGCGTGTAGGTCATCTGGGCCGACTTGAGCACGCACCGCGACACGAGGGCACCCCACACGAGCCTGAGGTACATCGGGCGGTGGATCTCACCGTCGTGCTTGCCGGTCACCGTGAGGAAGCGGTCGATCGTCTTCGGCACGTCGACCTTCGGCGCCACCGCACCTGTCCCGTCGAAGAGGAACTCGAACGTGTACTCCTGCGGCTTCACCTTGCCGAACACCTGCGGGCTGCCGGTGTCGCCCGCGCCCTGACGTGCGTGGTACTCCACGTCGTACTTCTGCGCGTAGGTGTTCGGGTTGAACATCACCTCGAACGTCTCGACGGGGCTGCCCGAGTAGTCGGCGACCTTGAACGCCTCGATCCGCAGCTTCTCGAGCGTGCCCTTCTCCGTGATCGCCACGTCAACGCTCCTGCTGCCGGCGCAAGACGTCGAGCACCTGCTCGACGCACTCGGCGACGATCTCGTTGCGCGAGTCCTCGGTCGGCGCCGCCTCCTTCGCCGGGGCGTCGTCGGATCCGACCCTCGCCCGGATCACCAGCTCTCTGATCTCGATCGGCATGGTTACACCTTTCGGAACTTGCGGTACGCCAACTCGAGTGACTCGATCGCCAGCGCGTTCTGCTGAGCGTTGAACGTCGAGACCGACCACTTGAGCGGGTACGCGCCCGTGAATGTCCAGGTGAGGATCGGCTCGTGCGCCTCGTCGAGCAGCGACACCTCGACGTCGCGCGGGTCGAAGACGAACTCCTCGATGGCCTTGCGACACCAATCGGACAGGCCCGAGCTGGCGACGATCCCCCGCTTCAGCACGAGGTTGCCGTACTTGGCGCCGGTCGGCAGCCGATGGACGTACTCGTTGAGGCCGCCTTCGCGGAACTCCTCGACGCCCACCTCGGCCGAGAGCCCCGACACCTCCTGGAAACGCGCGTCGACGTCGTCGGACTGACCGCCGACGCGCACCTCGTAGTGGAACGCAACCGCGAGGTCGGTCATCACGAGGGCCGATCAGGCGTTCTCGATGGTCAGGCCCTCGTGCGCCAACTCGAGCGTCTCGATGGCCGACTCGTTGCCACTTGCCTTGAGGTCGGGTGCAGTGATCTTCGTCGGCCAGGCGTTCTTGACCTTCCACGTCATCACCGGTGCGTGCTCCTCGTCGAGGAGGCTGATGATCACGTCGCGACGCTCGATCTTGTTGAGCTTGATCGTGTTCAGCCACTCGTAGAACTCGTTGTCCCCCGAGAACACCCCACGCTTGAGCGTGATGTTGCCGAACTTCTTGAGCCCGGGCATCTTCTGGACGGTCGCCTCCGGTTCGGTGCCGTCTCGGTACTCGATGACCTGCGCCTCGTAGTTGAGTCCGGTGACCTCGGAGAAGGCCAGCTGCGTCCCTTGCCAGTCGACCTGGAAGTGGAACGCCGGGAGTGGATACGTCATGTTCAGTTACCTCTCGTCCGTGAGCCACCGAAGTTGGCTCGGCTGCGACTTGGAGCCCTCACGACTCCTGCATCTTGTGGGAGAACCTCAGGATGATGAACTCGGCCGGGCGGACGGCCGCCATGCCGATCTCGACGATGAGTCGGCCTTCGAGGATGTCCTGGGCCGACATGGTCTCGCCCAGACCCACCTTGACGAAGAAGGCGTCGTCGGCGACGGCGCCGGCGAGCGCACCCTCGCGCCACTTCTGGCTGAGGTAGTTCTCGATCATGGCCTTGACCTTGACCCACAGCGGCGCCGCGTTGGGCTCGAACACCGCCCAGCCCGTCGACTTCTTCACCGATTCCTCGACCATGTTGTAGAAGCGTCGGACCGACACGTAGCGCCACTCGTTGTCGTTGCCCGCCAGGGTCCTGGCGCCCCAGACGTAGATGCCCTTGCCGGCGAAGGTCCTGATCGCGTTGACCGACTTGCCTGCGTTGGCGTCGACGTTGAGGCCGTCCTGGATGGCGTCGTCGATGCGGACGGTCGGCTTGGCGACCAGGTTGAGGCTGACGTTCGCCGGGGACTTCCAGACGCCGCGGGTCCGGTCGACCTTGGCCATGACGCCGGCGACCGCCGGGCTCGGCGGCAGCGTCATCCGCGCGGCCGCGATCGCCGCCGCGACTGCGGCGTAGATCGAGTTGGTGGCCTTCAGATCCTCGATCGCGAGCTCGTACGCCTCCTGTCCCTGGCTTCCGTCCAGGGCCGCCGCACCTGCCGTCGTCGTGTCGATCCCGGCGGCTGTGGAGAGCTCGGTCAGCGACTTCTCCTCCGCCGCGCTGTCGACGAGCTGGATGTCGTCGAAGCGATAGTTGACGGGGATGATCGTCTCGAGGTGCGGCGCGTACGCCGCTCCGTACTTGAGCGCGTTGTTGCCGACCTTGGTACGGAACTCCGAGACATCGGCGTCGAACGTCGCCCCGACCTCTCGGATGTCGAACACACCGATGCGGTCCATCAGCGTCTGGCACTGCGACAGCGTCGTGGTCTGGAGGCCGGCGAACTGGTCGGCGTTGTCGAGCTTGATCCCGTCCGGGAAGAGGATCATCGTGGGTTCGTCGTACTTCGCAACCGCGTTGATCCCGGCGGTGAGCTCGGTGTTGTCGATGTCGTCGTCGTGCGTGCCGACCGAGACGATGTAGCAGGGTCCACCGCCGTTGGCGTAGAACAGCTGCAGCGCGTAGTAGAGGAGATGGGTGGGCTCGAACTCGACCGTCTGCGGCTCGAGGTCGGCGTTCAGCGTGACCTTCAGCTTGTCGGCGTCCGGCCGAGCGCCGCCGCCGAAGAGCTCGCGGTACTCGACGAGCGACTTGATCCGCGTCGGTTCGAGGAGGAGCGACACCCCTTTCCGGTCGTGTTTCTCGGTGTACCCGACGAACGCGGGGACGGCGGTCTCCACCTCCGCCACCGACGGCGGGAAGACCGAGATCTCCTCGACGAAAACACCGGGTGTCTTGTAGGTGGGCATGGTTCGCTATCCCTTCAGA
Source organism: Ilumatobacter sp. (assembly GCF_030065885.1). Classification (GTDB taxonomy): domain Bacteria; phylum Actinomycetota; class Acidimicrobiia; order Acidimicrobiales; family Ilumatobacteraceae; genus Ilumatobacter. The sequence goes on from NZ_JASJCS010000019.1 coordinate 19,820, forward strand.
GTTGGTCAGACGTAGACGTAGAGGGTCGAGATCAGGTCGTCGGGACCGGTTCCTGCTTCGAGCGGCGTGGACGCACCCGGTGACGGCAGGACCATGGATGACCCGTTGAGCCCGGTGAGGGTCAGTGCGGCGGGCCTCTCGCTCAGCGCTCGCCGGGCTTGGGCCGTGAAGACCGCTCGCGTGCCGTCGACCTGTCTGGTAAACGATGGCCCCCCGTCGATCGCCAGGCCCGTGAGGTCGAGCTCGAGCGGGCGGTTCTTGCTGACGACGACGTAGCGCCACGTCGTCGGTCGCGGGACGAGGCGCAGCGTGTAGGTCCTCGCGGTGACGGCGTCGCCGTTCAGGAATCGATAGGCAGGTGGCACGCGGTCGACGCCGTCCGATGCGAAGCCGTCGGTCCTGTCGAAGATCTCGATCAAGCCCAGCGGGCTTCTCCCGCGCAGCTCGGGGGCCTTGACGACCGCTCGCGACCCCCCTGCGTCGTCGCTGATCGTGTACCGACCTGGCGGCAGCCGGTCCCACCCCTCGATCGAGTACTCGCTCTGAGCCGTTGCGGGGTCCGGAGACTGCACCGCGACGTCGAGCACGTCAGCGCCGAAGCGGTCTCGGCACGTGACCTGTGCACCCGTCACCGGTGGGTCGACCCGGTGCACGAGCTCGGGCGCGGCCTCGATCCAGACCGGCGGTCCCCGCCGAGCGCCGGCAACGGCGTCGCCGAGGAAGAGGTCGGCGCCGGCGACGTCCCGGCGCAGGTTGTCGAAGCACCACAGCTGCCGGCCCGGCCGGGCCCGCGGCAGGTCGGTGATGCTCGCGAGATACGGCGCCGCGGCATCGATCGTGAAGACGAATCGGAGACCGCCAGCGCCGGCCGGACGCACGAGCTCGGGGGCGGCGGAGACAGCCGAGTCGATCTCGGCGTAGACCGAACACCCCCGATCGGACGGCCGGAACACGAAGGCGTGGTTGCGCATCAGCTGCGCCGTGTCGGCGGTCGGTCTGATCTCGAGGTCCGCGCCCGGGTGGCCGGCGCGGTAGTACGCGTGCTCGATGTCGATCGAGAACAGGGGCGCGTACGTCGTCCGCATGGCTCACTCGTTGATCCGGATCTCCGACACGAGCGCCGGCTCGGCTTCCACCCGGGTGTCGCGGATCCGCAGGAGCCCGGCCTTGTACATCACGCACGGCATGAGCTTGGCGCCGATCGCCCCCCAGAGGTCGTTCTGCTGTTCGAAGCTCAGCGTGAAGAGCTCGAAGGTCACCTTCGCCTCCTCCACGGGGTCCCACGCCGGGTCGGCGATCGAGAAGACCGCACGGTGCTGGAAGAACGCGACCACGTGTGCGATCGACTTCAGCGCCTCGGCGTACTCCGTCGAGTTGGCCGCGAACAGCACGTACAGGTTCACGTTGATCTCGGGTCGCACGAACTGCGACGTGCCGTCGGCCGCGCGTTCGAACGGATCGACCGGTCGGAACACGCGGTCCTGCTCGACGTTGACCAGCATGGCGACGACCTTGTCTCCGACCTTCTCGTTCGGCTTCCCGTCGGGGGTCATCAACCGGTCGGCGACGACGCGGTCGGGGGTTGGTCCCGGCGCGCGCAGGTTGAGGTACTCGTTGAGCTCGGAGACGACGTGCGCGACGGCCAAGTGGATCATCGGCCCGCCCTCGTCCGTGCCAGTCGAGCAACCACCCGATTCCCTTCCTGGGATGCCCGTCATGCACGGCTGCCGTGCAGATGCCGATCACCCTGGGTTGGAAGCAAGGGCGTGGTCGTCGCACACCCTCCTCAACTGCGACAATACGCCGCGCGGACGCGTCGCCGAAAGGGATTTATCGGTCGGATGTGCGACGGGTCCGACCCTGGGATGCAGTGGCGTCCGCGATCGTTCGCGCGGCCATCCGCCGGTCATCGGCCGGCCGTCTACGGCACCTCGGTCGTCGTCTGGCCGGGCGACGACACCGTGATGGTGCCGCCCCAGTTGCACATGCACTGCGAGCTGTCGTTGAGCGCAGGGTTGCCGGCGATCGTGACCGTCGACGAGCCCGGCGACCACGGCGCCGACGTTGCCGGGATGCACGGCATCGGGGTGAGCACGCCGAGCGCGGCGGCCGTCGCCGCGGCGACGGTGGGGTTCGACATCGACGTGCACATCGCGAACGGCATGATGTTCAGCATCGGCACGTGATCCATGATCGTGGCCGACGGCTGGCTGCTCGAGTTCGTCTGCGCGGTGGGGAGCACCATCAGGGTCCCCGGCGCCGTGCCGAATGAGCACGACAGCGACGCTCCGTTGCAGACCAGCTGGCCCATCGAGACCTCCGACGATCAGACCGCTAGGCCTGGACGAACATCGTGTTGGTCAGCCAGCCCAGCACCTCGGCATCGCGGGTGCCGTTCGCGGTGACGAACACGTCCTGGCAGCCGGGGACCTGCGCCATCGCCTGCCGGGCCTCCTCGAGGGTCGCCTCGGGGCCGACGGTGCCGAACGTCGAGCTGAACATCGCGGCCATTTCGTCGTCGGCCAGCAGGTCGGCGAGCGTCAGCGCTGCGGTGTCGGCCCCGGTGAACGACTTCGCGGCGATGAACTCCATGATCATCGAGCGGTGAGCGATCATGCGGGGCTTGCCCTCGCCGTCGATGATCGGGATCCGCGACTTGTCGCCGGCGAGCACGTCGGTCAGCAGCCGGTCGCCGGCACCTGCGTCCGAGAGCCGCAGCGAGCTCACGTTCTCCATGGTGAGCATGCGGTCGCCGGCGAGAATGGCCGGGCTCCGGACGCGCATGAACAACACGTTGAAGTGACACGTCGCGTCGTCGCCGGGGATGCTGTAGGTGGCGACGTGTGGGAGGTGGAGCCGACCGCCGTCGGCCTCGTACGGGGCCCATGCGACCGGCATCAGCTCCTGCCGGATCGCCGCCACCACCTGGCGAACGACCGACTGCAGCCACGGCGGCAAGGTCGCGGCGGGCGATCGCCCGTCGTCGATCCCCGCGAGTCGCGCGATCGTCGTCGTCGGTCCGATCGCGATGTTGAACAGGCCGTCGGCGCGCAGGCTCGTGTCGATGCGAGCGTCGTCGAGCAGGCACCTCGCGGCGAGGTCCTCCCGCTCGGTCGGGCCCGCTTCCCGGATCGCCTTGACCCGTTCGCCCGGCAGTTCGATCCGCACGAACGGACTGGTGACCTGTTCGGCGAGCTCACGGCGATGGCGGGCGATCGGTTCTTGCAGGCTGTCGTACAGCGTCTGGGCGAGCTCCTTGAGCCGCGGTTCTCGCACGCCGTAGCCGGTCAGTGGTTGGCCGTGATGCGGGATGAACTCCGGGCTCGTGCAGAGCTGCACGACGAGCGTCTCGATCGACTCCAACGACGTCGCGTCGATTCGGAGCAAGGTGCCGTAGACCACGGGGGCCTGATTGCCGCACTGGATCACGACGACGTTCGTCCGCGTCGCATCGTTCGGGTCGGTGGCCACGCCGCACTCCCACATGCAGTACGACCAGTCCTGCGTCTCGTCGGTGAACACGAGGAACAGCACCTGGGTCTTGGCGAGTCCGTCCCGCAGGCTCTCGTTGAGATCCCGGCCGACGCGGGGCCCCTCGAATTCGCGTGCTGATGACAGATGTATATCAACGTTTGCATGACCGACATCGCGCACGAAGTTCGCCAAGACGAGGGCGATGTCCCGATCCGCATGCTTGTGACTGACGAAGAAGTACGGATTGGTCACCACTCAACTCCGTTCACTCGGACGAGCGTCGTCGATGTCGCTCGCCTGCACCAATGAGGGTCGATGAACGTGTGGTTCCCGACGCCCACCGGCCTCGCCACTTCTGACGATACACACCGTCCGATCGCGTGTCATCCGACGGATCGAGCGCAGCACGAGTGGCGTCGCATGTGCCCCACTCGGGCAGCCGCGACGGGCCGCCCCCCGACCGCGCGGCCGGCGAAGCTTCACGTCTCGGTCGTCAACGCCTCCTCCGAGGCTCACGAACGCGCCCGGAGCTTCCTCGGTACGAGGCTGCGATCCCACTTCCGAGGTGGTTCGGAACGGCAGCCCTGAGTCGCGGGCAGCGACCGTGCCGCCGAGCGGTGCACGGCTCGGAAACGACCCGAGGCCTTCAGGTGATGAGTGCGATCCCGGCGAGCGCCGGCGAGCGCACCGAGTACGTCGTGCCGGCGACGACGTCGTACGGGGCGGTGAGGCCGCCGGTGAACACGATGTCGCCCGCTCGGAGAGCTCCACCCTCGGCGGCGAGCGACCGGGCCAGCCACGCCACCGCCTCACACGGGTCACCGAGTGCGTTGGAACCGTCGCCGGTCCGAACCGTCGCGCCGTCGGAGAGCTCGATGCGGACGGCGGACGGGTCGGCGACCACGGCGAAGTCGCCGATCACGATGCGAGCACAGGAGGAGTTGTCGGCGGTGTTGTCCAGCAGGTCGAAGTCGTAGCTGGGCCAGCGCGGATCGACGACCTCGATGCCCAGCGCCCACGTGCCACCCGACCGGGCCACGGCGGACGCGGTCGCGTCGCCGCCGACGTCCACCGCGCACCGGTGGACGAGCTCGGGTTCGAGCTTCGGATGGATGAGTGCATCGAGCTCGAGGCGGCCGTCGCAGACCTGGCTCCGCCACAGCGTGCCCCAGTTCGGACGCTCGATGCCGAGCGCCTCGCGCATCGCCGCCGAGGTCCAGCCCAGCTTGTAGCCGATGCGGGTGTCACCGGCGGCGAGGCGTTGCGCGTCTCGCTCCCGTGCGACCGCCCGCGCATCCGCCCAATCCACATCTGGGAACCGCGCCGTGATCAGCTCGGCGGGCGTCGCCGTGCGCTCGGCCTCGGCGAGCTCGCCGGCGAGACGCGACGCATCGATCGCCATGCGGCGCCCGTCAGACGTCGAGGGCGGCGACAGCGGCCGCCGCGATCTCGTGATCCTGCGCTTCGGTCGCGCCCGACACCCCGATCGCGCCGGCCACCTCGCCACCGACCAGCACCGGTACGCCGCCGCCGACGGTGATCAACCCCTCGACGTTGCCGGCGACGCCGTGCAGCAGCGCCGGGTCGGCGTTGAAGTCCGTAGCCAGCTCGGTGGTAGGTGCACCGGCAGCGGCCGCGGTCCACGCCTTCTTGGCGGCGACCGTGAGTGAGAACGTCGGGCTGCCGTCCATTCGCTCCATCGTCAACGGGTCGCCTGCCGGGTCGCTCACGTGGATGACGACGGCGACGCCGAGCGACTCGGCGTGCCGGCGCGCGGCGTCGAGCAGGGACCGGGCACCTTCGAGCGACAACCGCGGGCGCATGGTGATCGCAGTCATCGGCAGCTACCCGGTCCGGGCTTCACCGGCCCCGTGGAGCAGCGACAGCACGTCGGTCGTGCGCTGGATGTGCATCGCAGCCACGTCACACGCCGTGTCAGCGTCGCGTGCGAGGGTGGCCTCCATGAGGGCCGTGTGCTCGGCATGTACGTCGCGCGGCACGCTGCGATCGGTCAGCGCCATCCGCCGGTAGCGCTGGGTGTGGTGGAAGAGCATGTCGAGCATGTGCAGCACCCACCTCGACCCGCAGGCGGCCGTCGTCGCGTCATGGAACTGCTGGTTGCGGATCTCCCACTCGGCCGCCGCGCCGTCCAACCGGTTGTCGACCGCCTCCTGCGCCTTGGCGAGCCGGTGGAACGTGGCCACGATGCCGGCCTCCCAGTCGTCGTCACCGGTGGCGATCGACTCGCGCAGCGCATGGGTCTCGAGCAGGATGCGGGTGCTGCTGATGTCCTGCAGGTCGTCGAGCGAGATCGGCGCGACGGCGAACCCACGCTGACCTCGAGCCGTCACCAGCCCATCGGGCAAGAGCAGCGACAGCGACTCGCGGATCGTCGACGATCCGACCCCGTAGCGCTTCCGCAGGTGTTCGACGGCGAGCTTCGTGCCGGGCGTGAGCACACCTGAGACGATGTCCTCGCGAATCGCGTTGACCGTCTCCTCGACCCGGGTCAGCGGTGTCACCGACCCGTCGCCGGGTGCTGCGCTGTCGATGTCGAGGGTGCTCATGGCGTCCTTCCTGCTTCGTTCTCGGGGGGGCGTCGACGCCCGGCAGGACGTCGGAGGATCCGCGTAGTTGTCCGAGACAGTACCACATTCTCCGACGAATGGAAGACATTCGGAGATTTTCACGAATCTCAGAGATTTTGCTTGACTCTCCGAGATCGGGGTCTTAGGGTGACCCCCGTCACTACGACACGGTCGCCACGACACGGTGGCGACGTCTTCGAGGGAGGGACGACCGATGGGCGACTGGGGCGATGCGACGGTGCGGGTCACCGGCATCCGACGCTCCCGGTTCGTCGAGTTCGACTTCTCCATCGGCGACGAGCTGGTGGTCGAGCTCGTGATGCCGTATCGCGAGTTCCGCACCTTCTGCGACGAGCACGAGGCCGAGATGCTGCCCGCCGAGGGCGAAGCAGCGCTCGCCCTCCGGCAACTCGCCGAGTCCCCACACGACATCCGGCCCGGAGGTACCAGATGAACATCGAGATCAAGGCCGAGAGCTTCACCCCGAGGCGATCGACCTTCAGCCACGTGGCACGTCGGTACGGCGAGGATCGACCGGCCTCGCGGTACGACGAGGCCACCCTCGACGTGCAGGCAACGACGAACTTCCACTACCGGCCGCTGTGGGCGCCCGAGTACGAGATCTTCGACACCCGGCGCACCGCCGTCGTGATGAACGACTGGTACGACTTCGCCGATCCGCGGCAGTTCTACTACGCCACCTACAACATCAGCCGCGCAGCGATGAACGCCGCCGCCGACCGTGCGTTCGAGTTCGTCGAGGACCGCGACCTGGTCGCCCGCGTCGACGCCGAGTGGCTCGACATCGTCCGCCACTACCTCGTGCCGCTGCGGCACTACGAGTGGGCCGCCGACCTCAACTCACTGCGCGTCACCGACTACGGGTACGGCACCCGGGTCACCAGCGCAGCGATGTTCGCGGCGTGCGACCGGCTCGGCATGGCCCAGCTGATCACGCGCATCGGGCTGGTGCTCGAGGGCAACACCGACGTCGGGCTCGAGCGAGGGCGCACCGCATGGCTCGAGGCCGACGACTGGCAGGGCGTCCGCCGCATGGTCGAGGACACGCTCGTCGTCGACGATTGGTTCGAGACGTTCGTCGCCCAGTACCTCGCAGCCGACGGCATCATCCACCCGCTCGTCTACGGCGTGTTCGACGACGCCGGGCTCGAACGAGGCGGCACTGCGGTGTCGATGATGTGCGAGTTCATGGTCGACTGGATGAAGGACAACGCCCGCTGGGTCGACGCGCTCGTCAAGGTCGCCGCCGAGGAGTCCGACGCCAACGCCGAGCTGATCAGCGGCTGGTACCACACCTGGCGTGACCGGGCCGTCGAGGCGGCCTCCCCACTCGCCACGACGGTGCTCGGCACGGCCGACGCCGTCGGCACGATCCGCGAAGCACTCGATGCCCGGGCCGCGAGCCTCGGCCTCACCGTCTGAGAGGAACCGCTCATGGTCACCGACAACCAGAACGCCTCGGTCAACAGCGTGTCGATCACGCTGCAGAACACCGAGGACGCACGGCCGATCGTCGAGGCGATCACGGCCGACAACCCCGACGCCGTCGTCAGCCACTTCCCGGCGATGGTCAAGGTCGACTGCCCCGGCCGGCTCACGATCAACGCCCGGTCGGTCAGCGACCGCGTCGGGCGCGACTGGGACCCGCAGGAGCTGCACCTGAGCGTGATCTCGCTCTCGGGGAACATCGACGAAGACGACGACACGTTCGAGCTCGCCTGGAACTGAGGACAGGAACACCGACATGGCAAAGCGCATCCCGCTCAAGAAGAAGTACGAGTACATGACCCGCGGCCTGGCGTGGGACACCACGTACCAGGACATGGACGACGTGTACCCCTACGACAAGTTCGAGGGCATCAAGATCCACAACTGGGACGACTGGGTCGACCCGTTCCGGCTCACCCAGGACGCGTACTGGAAGTTCCAGGCCGAGAAGGAGCGCAAGCTCTACGCGGTCATCGACTCCTACGCCCAGAACAACGGCCAGCTCGGTCTCAGCGACGCCCGCTACCTCGGCGCGCTGAAGCTGTTCCTCACCGGCGTCAGCCCGCTCGAGTACCAGGCCCACCGCCACTTCGCCCACCTCGGTCGCAACATCCGCGGCACCGGCGCACAGGTCTCGGCCCAGATGCAGTCGATCGACGAGCTGCGCCACGCCCAGACCCAGATCCACGCGATCAGCCACTACAACAAGTTCTTCGACGGGCTCCACGACTTCACCCACATGCACGACCGGGTGTGGTACCTCTCGGTGCCGAAGTCGTTCTTCGACGACGCCGTCTCGGCCGGCCCGTTCGAGTTCTTCACGGCGATCTCGTTCAGCTTCGAGTACGTGCTGACCAACCTGCTGTTCGTGCCGTTCATGTCGGGCGCCGCGTACAACGGCGACCTCGCCACGGTCACGTTCGGGTTCAGCGCCCAGTCCGACGAGTCACGCCACATGACGCTCGGTCTCGAGGTCATCAAGTTCCTGCTCGAGCAGGACGAGGAGAACGTCCCGATCGTCCAGCACTGGATCGACAAGTGGTTCTGGCGCGGCCACCGGCTGCTCAGCCTGGTCGGGATGATGATGGACTACATGCTCCCGAAGAAGGTCATGTCCTGGAAGGACGCCTGGGAGATGTACTTCGAGGAGCAGGGCGGCGCCCTGTTCGACGACCTCGGCCGCTACGGCATCCGCCCGCCGATGCACGCCGACGTCGCCACCAAGGAGAAGGACCGCATCAGCCACGAGGTGTGGGCGATCTTCTACCAGTACACGCACGCCGCCGGGTTCCACACGTGGGACATCGACGACGAACACAAGGCGTGGCTGTCCGAGTCGTACCCCGACACGTTCGACAAGTACTACCGGCCGCGCCTCGATCTGTGGCAGCAGATGGCCGCCGACGGCAACCGCTACTACAACATGGCGCTGCCGCAGCTCTGCCAGACCTGCCAGATCCCGATGGGCTTCACCGAGCCCGACGATCCGACCACGATCTGCTTCCGGTCGAGCGAGTACAAGGGCGACCGGTACCACTTCTGCAGCGACGGCTGCCAGTACATCTTCGACCACGAGCCCGAGAAGTACATCCAGGCCTGGCTACCGGTGCACCAGATCTTCCAGGGCAACTGCGGCGGTGCCGAGATCCCCGACGTCCTGAACTGGTACCACCTCAACCTCGACGCCGACAACATGGCGTACGAGGGGTCGCCCGAAGAAGCGCTGTGGAACGAGTGGATGGCGAGCCGCCGGGTCGGCGCCGCCCAGGCCTGAGCCCCGAGACCGAAGGAGAGACGTCATGCCTGTCACCGCACTGCAGCCGGGCTACACCGGCGAGAACCTCGACGCCCGCGAGAACTTCGGGCCCAACCAGTTGGTGTACATCCACTGGGAGCAGCACTTGATGTTCTGCGCCGCGCTGGCCTTCCCACTGCCGCCCGAGATGCCGTTCGCGGCGCTCGTCGGCGAGCTGATCCCCCAGTTCTACGGACCGCACCCCGACTTCGAGCGCATCGACTGGTCGACCGTCCGCTGGAACCTCGACGGCGAGGACTTCGTGCCCGACCTCGACGCCTCGCTGGCCGACAACGGCGTCGGCCACAAGTCGTTGATCCGCTTCTGGACGCCGGGCCTCGAGGGCCTCGGCGAGTCGGGCGCCTGACGAGGAGCTCGTCGTGTCCATCGAACTCACCGTCGAGCCCATCGAGGAGACCGTCGAGGTCGCCGACGGTCAGACCCTGCTCGACGCCTGCCTGCGGGCGGGCGTGTGGCTCCCCCACGCCTGCGGTCACGGGCTGTGCGGCACCTGCAAGGTCGAGGTGCTCGACGGTGAGGTCGACCACGGCGCGGCGTCGCCGTTCGCACTGATGGACTTCGAGCGCGACGAGGGGTGGACGCTGGCGTGCTCTGCGACCGCCGGCTGCGATGTCGTGATCGAGGCCGACATCGACGAAGAACCCGACGCCGTCGTCCGCCCGGTCCGCGACTTCACGGGCACGGTCAGCCGGCTCGATCACCTCACCGGCGACATCGTCGGCATCTGGCTCTCGGTCGACGAGCCGGTCGAGTTCCAGGCCGGGCAGTACCTCAACCTGCACGTGCCCGGCGTCGAGCGCCCGCGTGCGTTCTCGTTCGCCAACGACCCCGCCAACGCCCACGAGGTCGAGCTCCAGGTTCGCCTCGTCCCCGACGGCGAGGCGACGCCGAAGCTGCATCACGAGCTCCAGGTCGGCGACGAGCTCCGGTTCTCGGGGCCGTACGGCCGGTTCTTCGTGCGCCGCTCGCACGACAAGCCGATGCTGTTCCTCGCCGGCGGCTCCGGGCTCTCGAGCCCGAAGTCGATGATCGAGGACCTGCTCGGCACCGGCTGCGAGCAGCCGATCACGCTGATCCACGGGGTGCGAACCGCCGCCGACGTCTACTTCGACGACCTGTTCCGCTCACTCGAGGCCGAGCATCCGAACTTCACCTACGTCCCGGCGCTCAGCCAGCCCGACGGCGCGGAGTGGGACGGCGAGACCGGCTTCGTCCACGAGGTCGCCGAGCGACGCTTCGACGGTTCGTTCAAGGGGCTGTCGGCCTACCTGTGCGGTCCGCCCGTGATGATCGAGGCGTGCATCCGCTCGCTCATGAAGGGGCGCCTGTTCGAGCGCGACATCTTCACCGAGCGCTTCGTGACCGAGGCCGACGGCGAGTCGGCCAAGAGCCCACTGTTCAAGAGGCTGTGATGCCCGCCGACGGAGTCATCGACGCCGACGTCCCGGTCGACCGCGTCGACGGCGCCCATCGGTGTTGGTTGCGCCCGACCGGTGTCGGCGACGACGTCACCGGCGTCTGGTTCGAGGTTCGCGAGGGCGAGCGCGTGCTCCACGAGATGATCAAGCGGCAGGTACACGACATCCCGGTCGGCTGTCGGGGAGGCGGGTGCGGCGTGTGCCGGATCCGCGTCGTCGAGGGCGACTACACGACGAAACGGATGAGCCGCAAGCACGTCACCGAGGCCGACGAGGCCGCCGGCGTCGCGCTCGCCTGTCGCGTCATTCCCTCCACGGACCTCGTCGTCGAGCTCGCCCCGACCGACGCCACCTGACCTGTCCATCCAGCTTCACACGACCGACAACCACCAGCCCGACAACCGCTACCCAGATCAACCGCAAGCAAGGAGTACCCATCATGGCTCTCACCGGAGTCCTTCGCCCCGGCATCATCCAACTCCGCGTCCTCGACATGGACGACGCGATCGTCCACTACCGCGACCGGCTCGGCCTGCAGGAGGTCATGACGGGCGACGACGGCCGCGTCTACCTCAAGGGGTGGGACGAGTTCGACCATCACAGCGTCGTGCTGCGCGAGGCCGACGAGGCGGGCATGGACCTGTTCGCGTTCAAGGTCGCCGACACCGAGACCCTCGATCAACTGGCGGCCGACGTGGCCGCCTACGGCTTCGAGGTGTCCGACGTACCCGCCGGCGAGCAGCCCGGTGTCGGCCTCCGCAAGTCGTTCGAGATCCAGAGCGGCCACACGATCCAGCTCTACGCCGAGGTCGAGCAGGCCGAGAAGACGCCGACGATCGTCAACCCCGACGTCTGGCCCGAAGAGCCGCGCGGCATGGGCGTCAACCGCTTCGACCACGCCCTCCTCTACGGACCCGACATCGACCAGGTCACCGACTTCTTCTGCTCGGTGCTCGGGTTCTCGGTCGCCGAGACGGCCGAGACACCGGGAGGCATCGCCGTGTGGCTGACCTGCTCGAACAAGGCCCACGACATCGCCTTCGTCCCGATCCCCGACCCGAACAGCTTCCACCACGTGGCGTTCTTCCTCGAGGAGCAGAACCACGTCACCCACGCCGGCGACGTCATGGCCTTCTACGACATCCCGATCGACGTCGGCCCGACGCGCCACGGCATCACTCGCGGTCGCACGATCTACTTCTTCGACCCGAGCGGCAACCGCAACGAGGTGTTCGCCGGCGGCTACACGTACTACCCGGACAACCCGACCCGCTCGTGGACGGCCGACCAGATCGGCAAGGGGATCTTCTACTACGAGCGCGAGCTCAACGAGGCGTTCCTCAGCGTCTACACCTGATCCCACCCCCGATGGTTCGCCCGGCCGGTGACGCCGGCCCGGCGGCCCCACCCTGGTCGAGCGCGCCCCAGCGCGCCTCGCCGGGGTTCCCGAACCAAGGAGCTTCCGATGTCATCCACCTCAACGCTCACCGCACCGGCGTCCACCGCGACGTCCGCAGAGTTCCTCAACTTCATCAACGGCGACTTCCGACCCAGCTCGACCGGCACGACGTTCGAGAACCGCTCACCCGTCGACGGATCGCTGATCGGGATGGTCCACGAGGCGTCGGCCGACGACGTCGACGAGGCCGTTCGGGCTGCTCGCGCCGCCCGCGCCGGAGCCTGGGGCGAGCTCTCGATGCCCGAGCGGTCCGCCCTGCTCGTGTCGGTCGCCGACGAGATCGACCGTCGCTTCGACGACTTCCTGGCCGCCGAGATGCTCGACACCGGCAAGCCGGTCTCGATCGCCAGCCACATCGACATCCCGCGTGGCGCGGCCAACTTCCGGGTCTTCGCCGACCTGGTCAAGAACGTGCCGGGCGAGCACTTCCACCTGGCGACCCCCGATGGGCTCGGCGCCGCCAACCTCCAGCTGCACAAGCCGCGCGGCGTGATCGCCGTCGTCTGCCCGTGGAACCTCCCCCTGCTGCTGATGACCTGGAAGGTCGGGCCCGCGCTGGCGTGGGGCAACACCGTCGTGGTGAAGCCCTCCGAGGAGACCCCGGCCACGGCCACCCTGCTGGGAGAGGTGATGAACGACGTCGGCGTGCCGGCCGGCGTGTACAACGTCGTGCACGGCTTCGGTCCGAACTCGACCGGTGAGTTCCTGACCTCCCATCCCGGCGTCGACGGCATCACGTTCACCGGCGAGACCCGCACCGGCTCGGCGATCATGAAGGCCGCATCCGACGGGGTGCGCGCGGTCTCGATGGAGATGGGCGGCAAGAACCCCGGGATCATCTTCGCCGACGCCGATCTCGACGAGGCGGTGGCCGGCACCGCCCGGTCGGCGTTCGCCAACTCGGGCCAGGTCTGCCTCGGCACCGAGCGGGTCTACGTCGAGCGGCCGATCTTCGACGAGTTCGTCGCTCGGCTGGCCGAGCGAGCGCAGGCGATGAAGATCGGCGACCCCGATCAGCCCGACACCGAGCTCGGCCCCCTGATCTCCGAGGAGCATCGCCAGAAGGTGCTCGGGTACTACCGGACAGCGGTCGACGAGGGCGCCACCGTCGTGACCGGCGGCGGCGTGCCCGACGTCGGCGACGCCCACGCCAAGGGCGCCTGGATCGAGCCGACGATCTGGACCGGACTCGCCGACGACGCCGCCGTCGTCACGGAGGAGATCTTCGGGCCCTGCTGTCACATCCGGCCCTTCGACACCGAGGACGAGGTGATCCAGCTCGCCAACGACACCGAGTACGGCCTCGCCGCCACGGTCTGGACGACCAACCTGAGCCGCGCCCACCGGGTGTCGAGCCGGCTCGAGGTGGGGTTGTGCTGGGTGAACTCGTGGTTCCTCCGCGACCTGCGCACCAGCTTCGGGGGCATGAAGTCGTCGGGCATAGGTCGCGAGGGCGGCGCCCACTCGACCGAGTTCTACACCGAGCCCACCAACGTCTGCATCAAGCTTTGACGGGACGCACGACATGAACGAACCGAACGCTCAGCTCGCCGCCGTCGCGGAGCAGCTGCGCGCCGTGTACGACACCGGCTCGCCGATCCCACCGATCCGGGACTCGATCGCGTCGGCCGACGAGGCGTACGCGGTGCAGGACCTCAACACGGCGCACCGGCTCGACGCCGGTGGCCGCCTCGTCGGCCGCAAGATCGGCCTCACGTCGCTCGCCGTGCAGCGCCAGCTCGGCGTCGACCAGCCCGACTACGGGATGCTGTTCGCCGACATGGCGGTCGACGACGGCGCCGAGATCGCCGCCGGCCGGCTGATCCAGCCCAAGGTCGAGGCCGAGATCGCGTTCGTGCTGGGCGACGACCTGCCTCACGCCGACACCACCCCCGCCGACGTGCTGCGGGCGATCGACTTCGCTGTCGCCGCGATCGAGATCGTCGACTCTCGCATCGCCGATTGGCAGATCTCGTTCTACGACACCGTGGCCGACAACGGCTCGTCCGGGCTGTACGTGCTCGGTTCGCGGCCGGTCAGCCTCGAGGAGTTCGACCCGATCCTGTGCGGCATGGTCATGGAGCGCAGCGGCGAGCCGGTCTCGGTCGGTGCCGGCAGCGCGTGCCTCGGCAGCCCGATCAGCGCCGCTGCGTGGCTCGCCCGCACGATGGCGGCCGCCGGCCGCCCACTCGGCGTCGGCGACACGATCCTGTCGGGCGCGCTCGGGCCGATGGTCGCCGTCGAGCCCGGTGACGCCTTCGAAGCCCGGATCTCGGGCCTCGGCTCGGTGACCGTCTCGTTCGAAGGAGCATCGTCGTGACCCGCCTCCCGCTGGCCCGGATGGCCGAGATCGCCGATGAAGGTGCCCGCACCGGCACGGCGATCGCACAGTTCACGAACGACCACGAGCTCGACGTGCCCGACGCGTACGCCGTGCAGGCGCTCTCGATCTCGCGGCGAGTGGCTCGGGGCGAACGCGTCGTCGGCGTCAAGATGGGGCTCACGTCGCGAGCGAAGATGGCCCAGGTCGGTGTCGACGAGGTGATCTGGGGCCGCCTCACCGACGGGATGCTCCTCGCCGACGGCGCACCACTCTCGCTGGGCGGCTACGTCCATCCTCGCGTCGAGCCCGAGATCGCGTTCCTGATCGAGCGTCCGCTGGGCGGCAGGGTCACGGCGATGCAGGCCATGGACGCGGTCGGCGCCGTCGCTGCCGCGGCCGAGGTGATCGACTCGCGCTACGAGGACTTCAAGTTCGCGCTTCCCGACGTGATCGCCGACAACTCCTCGTCGTCCGGAATCGTCGTCGGCGCGTGGTGTGACCCCTCGACCCCCATCGACAACCTCGGCATCGCGCTCTCGGTCGACGGCCGCAACCAGGAGGTGGGCTCCAGCGCCGCGATCCTCGGCGACCCGGTGCGCTCGCTCGTCGAGGCCGCCCGCATGGTCGCGGAGGCCGGCTTGCAGCTCGAACCCGGGTGGATCGTGCTCGCCGGCGGCGCCACGGCCGCCGTCCCGCTCGTCGCCGGCTCGTCGTACCGGGTCACGGTCGAGTCACTCGGCCGCGTTGGCTTCACCGTCACCGAATAGCTCCCGTCCCTGGAAGGAACTCCACATGGCAACCGCCGCGATCGTCGGCCCCGGCAACATCGGGACCGACCTCATGTACAAGCTGCTCCGGTCGTCCGACATCGAGCCGCGCTGGATGATCGGCGTCGATCCGGCGTCCGAGGGGCTCAAGCGGGCCGAGGCCGAGGGCCTCGAGGCATCCGCCGAGGGCGTCGACTGGCTCCTCGCACGGCCCGAGCTCCCCGACATCGTCTTCGAGGCGACGTCGGCGTACGTCCACGTCCGCAACGCCAAGCGCTACCAGGAGGCCGGTATCCGCGCCGTGGACCTGACGCCGGCCGCCCGTGGCCCGTACGTCGTGCCGCCGGCCAATCTCACCGAACACATCGACGAGTTGAACGTCAACATGGTCACGTGCGGCGGGCAGGCGACGATCCCGATGGTGTACGCCGTCTCGCGGATCGTCCCGGTCGACTACGCCGAGATCGTCGCCACCGTGTCGTCGGCGTCGGCCGGCCCGGGCACACGGCAGAACATCGACGAGTTCACCCGCACCACGTCCAAGGCCGTCGAGGTGATCGGCGGGGCCACCAGGGGCAAGGCGATCATCATCCTCAATCCGGCCGAGCCGCCGCTGATGATGCGCGACACGATCTACTGCTCGATCCCGCTCGACGCCGACACCTCGGCGATCGACGCGTCGATCCGTGAGGTCGCCGCCGACGTGGCCACCTACGTGCCCGGCTACCGGCTGGTCGCCGACCCACAGTTCGACGTGCCGTTCGGCGACACCGGCCGCGGCCGGGTCGCCGTGTTCGTCGAGGTCGAGGGGGCAGGCGACTTCCTCCCGCCGTACGCCGGCAACCTCGACATCATGACCGCCGCCGCCACCAAGGTCGGCAACGAGATCGCCCGATCCCTCACCGTCAAGGAGACCGTCTGATGCCCTTCTCCGACACCCTCGACGTCCGCGTCACCGACACCAGCCTGCGCGACGGTTCGCACGCCAAGCGGCACCAGTTCACCGAGTCCGACGTGAGATCGATCGTCGCCGCGCTCGACGGCGCCGGGATGCCGGTGATCGAGGTCACGCACGGCGACGGCCTCGGCGGCTCGTCGTTCAACTACGGGTTCTCGGCCGTCGACGAGCGGGTCCTCATGCAGGCCGCCGTGGACGAGGCCCGCCGGGCGAAGATCGCAGCGCTGATGCTGCCCGGTCTCGGCGTCAAGGACGACATCAAGGCCGCCCACGACCTCGGGGTCTCGATCATCCGGATCGCGACCCACTGCACCGAGGCCGACATCTCCGAGCAGCACTTCCAGATGGCGCGCGAGCTCGGGCTCGAGACGGTCGGCTTCCTGATG
This sequence comes from Ilumatobacter sp., assembly GCF_030065885.1. Taxonomy (GTDB): domain Bacteria; phylum Actinomycetota; class Acidimicrobiia; order Acidimicrobiales; family Ilumatobacteraceae; genus Ilumatobacter. The sequence continues at coordinate 36,518 of NZ_JASJCS010000019.1, forward strand.
ATGGCGCACACCGTCGGCCCCGACGTGCTCGCTGCGCAGGCCCGCATCATGGCCGACGCCGGCTGCCAGTGCGTCTACGTCGTCGACTCGGCCGGGGCGATGATCCTCGAGGACGCCAGCGACCGGGTGGCTGC
>NZ_JASJCS010000153.1 GCF_030065885.1 Ilumatobacter sp.
CGTCGATCGCTTCGTTGCCGTCGGCCGCTCGTTGCCCGGAGGCAACTCGGGCGCTCGGCTGCCTTGCGCTCGACGACCTCAGCTCCGACTCAGAGACTCGAACTTCGTCGGTGCGTGGGGACAGCGGCGACGTGATCCGGGTGCGGTGCCGGCCTGCTCAGCAGGCTGAGGCCGCCGATCGCTTCGTTGCCGTCGGCCGCTCGTTGCCCGGAGGCAACTCGGGCGCTCGGCTGCCTTGCGCTCGACGACCTCAGCTCCGACTCAGAGACTCAGATGCCGTCGGTGCGTGCCGACAGTGCCGACGCGATCAGTGTCCGTGCCCGCCAGCCCGTGATGACATGAGCGCAGCAGGACGGGCTTGGCCCGTCCGGTCCCCACGTGACCCGCCGCGCGGTCGCGCCAACTTCGGACCGAACGGAGCGAGCGCAGCGAGCGAGTGAGGCCGAGGAGCCGGGCAAGCCGAGCGAGTGAGGCCGAGGAGCGCTACGGTGCCCACATGGAGCGCCGGATCTTCGGGCTCGAGAGCGAGTACGGGGTGACCTGCACGCTGCGCGGGCAGCGACGGTTGAGCCCCGACGAGGTCGCCCGGTACCTGTTCCGTCGCGTCGTCTCGTGGGGCCGGTCGTCGAACGTCTTCCTCCAGAACGGGGCCCGGCTCTACCTCGACGTCGGGTCGCATCCCGAGTACGCGACGCCCGAGTGCGACTCGCTGTACGACCTCGTCGTGCACGACAAGGCGGGGGAGCGAATCCTCGAATCGCTCGTCGAGTCGGCCGAGCAGCGCCTCGCGGAGGAGTCGATCCGCGGCACGATCTACCTGTTCAAGAACAACACCGACTCGGCGGGCAACAGCTACGGGTGTCACGAGAACTACCTGACCCACCGCAGCGACGACGTGTCGTACTACGCCGAGGTCCTGATCCCGTTCCTCGTCAGCCGCCAGATCTACGCCGGCGCGGGCAAGGTGCTGCAGACCGCCCGGGGCGCCACCTACTCGATCGCGCAACGGGCCGAGCACATCTGGGAGGGCGTCAGCTCGGCCACCACGCGCAGCCGACCGATCATCAACACCCGCGACGAACCGCACGCCGACGCCGAGAAGTACCGCCGGCTACACGTCATCGTCGGCGACTCGAACATGAGCGAGTACGCGACGTTCCTGAAGGTGGGCGCCGCCGCGTGCATGTTGCGGATGCTCGAGGACAGCAACGTCGTGCTGCGCGACATGACGCTCGAGAACCCGATCCGGGCCATCCGCGAGATCAGCCACGACATGACGTGCCGCCGCACCGTCCGACTCGCCAACGGCCGTGAGGTCAGCGGTCTCGACATCCAACGCGAGTACCTCGACCGGGCGCTGCGATACGCCGACAGCCACGGGTTCCCGCCGCTCGAGCAGCGGGCGCTCGACATGTGGGAGCACTGCGTGACCCACCTCGAGAACGACCCGATGAAGCTCGACCGCGAGATCGACTGGGTCATCAAGTACAAGCTGATCGAGGCGTATCGCGAGCGTCACGATCTGCCCCTTGGGCATGCGCGTGTGCAGCTGCTCGACCTGCAGTACCACGATGTCGCCCGCGAGCGGAGCCCGTTCCATCGCCTGCAGGATCGAGGGCTCGTCGAGCGGGTCTGCGTCGACGATGACATCGAGCAGGCCGTCGACACGCCGCCGCAGACGACGCGGGCCAGGCTGCGTGGCGAATTCGTCAAGCGCGCCAAGGAACGGCGACGCGACTACACGGTCGACTGGGTTCATCTGAAGCTCAACGACCAGGCCCAGCGGACGGTGCTCTGCAAGGACCCGTTCAAGAGTCGCGACGAACGGGTCGAGAAGTTGATCGAGAGTCTGTGAGGCAGCCCGAGCGCTGCAACGACCGCGACATCCTCCGATACCGTTGAGACCTGCGTGACCGAGACCTACGACCTTCCGAGCAGCGGCACCACCGCTGAAGCCCCTGCTCCCGAGGCGGGCGCGGCAGGTGCGGGCAACGGCGGCGACGGCACGGCGGACGTCGAGGAGGAACCGAAGCCCGGCCTCCCGCCCGGCGCCCGCGCCTTCTTCGACTGGGTCGTCGTCGTGGGCGTGGCGCTCCTCGTCGCGATCCTGGTGCGCACGTTCCTGCTCGCACACTTCGTCGTCGAGGGCGAGTCGATGTACTCCACGCTCGACGAGGGCGATCGGGTGTTCGTCAACAAGATGTCGTACCGGCTCCACGACCCGAATCGCGGCGACGTGGTCGTGCTGCACGAGATCAGTGGCAGCAGTCAGCGCGACCTCATCAAGCGGGTGATCGCGCTCCCCGGTGAAGAGATCGAGATGGTCAACTGCGTGGTCCGGATCGACGGGCTGGTGCTCCAGGAGCCGTACCTCGACCCGGCGGTGGTCGCACCGGGTCGCTGCGGTGGCGACATCCAGCCTCTGACCGTGCCGGACGAGCACGTGTTCGTGCTCGGCGACAACCGCAACGGCTCGAGTGACTCCCGTCAGCTCGGCACGATCCCGTACGACGATCTCGTCGGCCGGGCGTTCGTCGTGTTCTGGCCGCGATCCAGCTGGCAGTGGTTGTGACCGGCCTCGGCATTCGCTCGCTTCGCTCGACTTCGCACCTCGGATGATGGGTCGCCTCCGGCGCACCCAGCTCTGATCGACCGACCGACCGAGTCGGATCGGTCGATGGCGGAGGGGCCGACCACTCGCCCCCTTCACGCCACCCCCGCTGGGTGGTCTCGTCGATGGTGCTGTCGGCTGCCTACGGCCCTGTGCCGATCTCGTGTTGGAAGGCGTCGACCATGCGGTCGACGTGGTCGCTGTAGACGGCGTCGATGCCCATCCTGAATGCCGGGCGGAGCACGTGGTCGAACTGCAGGTCCCACGAGAAGGCGGTGAGACCGAAGCGATGGAAGAGCGTCACCAGGCCGCCGTTCCAGTCGGGCTGGCGCAGGTTGATCCCGTCGACGCCCTCCTTGGCGAGCCGGGCAGCGCGCCGCTCGGGTCCCTCGCCGATGCGCTCGAGGCGCGTCGAGTCGACCAGCTTGACCGTGTCGTCGAGGGGCCGCAGCTCGACGAGCGCATCGACGTCGGGATGGCACAACCACAGCCGGTCGAGGAGCTCGGGCGCCCGGCTGCGGACGAGCTCGATCACGGCCGGCCCCGCAGCCTCGTCCTTGAGGTCGAGCGAGAGGTGATATCCGGTCCCGCAGGCATCGATCAGCTCGGTCAACGTCGGGATGTGCTCGGGCAACTCGTCGCGCCGCACGGCCGAGATCGGTTGCTTGCGGAGCCTGCCACGCCGCACCTCGCCGTCGTGGTCGAGCACGAGGACACCGTCGGCGGTACGCCAGACGTCGCTCTCGAGGCCGGTGGCACCGAGCCGCAACGCGAGCCGGAAGGCGTCGATCGTGTTCTCCTGAGCGTGGGCACGTGCGCCGCGGTGCGCGAACATGATCGGCGGGTCGAGCACTGACGGGATCCGTTGTTGCACCGGGGACATCCTGGCAGTTCGCCCGGGTCGGCCCCCGCACCGGTCGGCGACGACCATGGCCTTCGGCGAGCGGCTCGTAGACTCCGCATCGTGTTCAACCTGCAGGGCGGCGAGATCATCATCATCCTGCTGCTCGCGCTCGTCGTGCTCGGGCCCGAGAAGCTCCCCGACGCCATGCGGAAGGCCGGGCAGTTCTACGCCGAGCTGAAGAAGATGTCGTCGGGCTTCCAGCAGGAGTTCCGGGCAGTCGTCGACGAGCCGATGCGCGAGGTCAAGGAGACCGCCAACCTGTTGCGAGAGTCGGCCGACCTCCAGCGGCTGCAGACGGGCGATCGGGCCGAGAAGCCCAAGTCGGCCGAGATGGGACCGGTCGACGCGCCCGAACCGACCGAGGACACACCCACGTTCGAGCCGCCCGACGCCGCCGACGACGCGACCGGCGAGGACCGAGCGTCCGACGACGGGGAGGTCCGGGACGGCGAGGTCGGGGCCGGCGAGGTCGCCGGTGCGGCGGCCGACGACGTCATCGACGGTGGGCTCAGGGAATCCGATCCCGTCACGCAGCCGCCGCCGAAGCCGTTCTCGTCGTCACAGAACATCTCGGCGGCCCCGGCGACACGACCCGAGCAGCCTCAGCGCTGGTCGGGTGATCAGGTGATCTCTCCCGCACCGGCCGAATCGGCACCCGTCGACCCGACCGAGCACGAGGCCGGCCGCGAGCCCACCGATGAGGACCCGCCGGCCGGCGCCGGGTCCGCTGCCGACGCCGTCGAGGAGCCCCGCGAGTGAGCCGCCTGCGGTTTCGGCGCAAGCAGCAGCCGGATCCGGCCAGCGAGCAGATGACCCTGATGGAGCATCTCGCCGAGCTGCGGATGCGGATCATCAGGAGCGCTCTCGCCATCGTGATCGGGTCGATCCTCGTGATCGCCTTCTACGACACCGTGATGGGCTGGTTGCTCGAGCCGTACGGTGACCTGTGCCGGCGCCAGGAGCCCGAGTACTGCGGGCGATCGTTCGACGAGGCGACCGGCGAGGTGATGCTCTTCAACCCCGACCCGATCGAGGGGTTCTCGACGCGGCTCCGGATCGGCTTCTACGGCGGCATCGTCCTCGCCCTCCCCGTGCTGCTCTGGCAGCTGTGGAAGTTCATCGTGCCGGCGCTCCACAAGAGCGAGAAGCGCTACGCGCTCGGGTTCGTGTCGTCGTCGATCGTGCTGTTCCTCGCCGGCGGCTTCATCGCGTTCACCACTCTCGAACGGGCGCTCGAGTTCCTCATCAGCTGGGCGGGCGAGGACGTCGATCCACTTTTCCAGGTGCAGGCCTACGTCCGGCTCGTGACGCTGATGGTCGTCGCCTTCGGCGTCGGGTTCACGATCCCGGTGATGTTGGTGTTCCTCCAGTTGATCGGCGTCGTCACGCCGCAGACGTTGCTCGGTGGCTGGAGGTACGCGATCGTCGGCACGTTCTTCGTCGCAGCCGCCATCACCCCGTCGGGCGACCCGATCTCGCTGCTGGCCCTGTCGGTGCCGATGGTGATCCTGTTCTTCGTCGCGATCCTGATCGGGCGGCTGGCGCAACGTCGACGTCAACGGGCCGAGGCCTGATCGACGCCGGTCGGCGACACCAGCTGCGAGACTGACACCGTGCGGCCCGATCGTGGCGAGATCCTCGCTCGCTACCCCTTCGACCTCGATCGATTCCAGCTCGACGCCCTCGACGCCCTCGACGCAGGAGAGCACGTCGTCGTCGCGGCTCCCACGGGGAGCGGCAAGACGGTCGTGGCCGAGTACGGCGCCGAGACGGCGCTGCGCGACGGCCGCCGCGCGTTCTACACCACACCGATCAAGGCGCTCTCGAACCAGAAGTACCGCGACCTCGTCGAGCACCACGGCGTCGACGCCGCCGGGCTCCTGACCGGCGACAACTCGATCAACGGCGATGCGCCGATCGTGGTCATGACCACCGAGGTGCTCCGCAACATGATCTACGCCGGTCGCCGTCTCGACGACCTCACCGCCGTCGTGCTGGACGAGGTGCACTTCCTGCAGGACACGTACCGAGGTCCGGTGTGGGAGGAGGTCATCATCCACCTCCCGCGACACGTTCGTCTGATCTGCCTGTCGGCCACCGTCAGCAACGCCGCCGAGCTGGCCGAGTGGATCGAGACCGTACGCGGGCCCACACGCTGGATCCTCGAGGAGCGGCGGCCCGTGCGACTCGACAACCACTACTTCGTCGCCGACCTGACCAACGACCGATTGACCATGCTGCCGACGATCGTCGACGGTCGTCCCAACCCGGATGCGCTGCGGCTCGACGCCAGTGCGCTCCGCCACCGCAACGGCCGGCGCCGAGAGCGTACTCCGCGGGGGAGTGGCGCCCGCCGGCTCGCCGCACCGACCCGCATCGACACCGTCGACCTGCTCGCCGATCGGCAGCTCCTCCCGGCGATCTACTTCATCTTCAGCCGTGCCCAGTGCGAGGAGGCCGCGCAGGCATGCGTCGCCGCCGGCGTCCGGCTCCTCGACGAGCCCGAGTGCGCCCGGGTTCGCGAGATCGCCGACCAGCGGCTCGCCGGGCTGGTCGATGCCGACCTCGACCTCCTCGGCTACCAGCGCTTCATCACCCAACTCGAGGCCGGCGTCGCACCGCACCACGCCGGCATGGTGCCCCCCTTCAAGGAGGTGGTCGAAGCGTGCTTCGTGGAGGGCCTGACCAAGGTGGTGTTCGCGACCGAGACGCTCGCGGTCGGCGTCAACATGCCGGCTCGAACGGTGGTGATCGAGAAGCTGACGAAGTTCACCGGCGACCACCACGAGACGCTCTCACCGGGTCAGTACACCCAGCTCACCGGCCGCGCCGGGCGGCGCGGCATCGACGAGCTCGGCACCGCGGTGGTGCTCTGGAGCCCGTTCGTCCGGTTCGACCAGGTCGCCGAGCTCGCTCTCAGCCGGAGCTTCCATCTGCGCTCCGCGTTCCGTCCCACCTACAACATGGCGGCCAACCTGGTTCGCACGTACGACGCACGAACCGCACGCCAGCTGCTCGCGCTGTCGTTCGCCCAGTTCCAGAGCGATCGCGACGTCGTCCGCCTCGAACGACGGCTGCAGCGCCAGCGAGAGCGGTTCGACGAGCTCAACGTCGCTGCCCAGAGCCCGTACGGCAGTATCGAGGAGTACCGCGAGTTGATCGCTGCGGCACAGGGTCCCTCGGGCCGCGACAGCGCGTTCGAGCTGGCGCTCGACGCACTCCGCCCGGGCTCGGTGATCCACGCGTCGAAGGGCAAGTACCACGGGCCCGTCGCCGTCGTCGCGACCGCCAGCCGCAAGGGCGGACTGCGCCTGACGGCGATCACGCCGAGCGGACACTCCCTGCACCTCACCGCAGCCGACTTCGAGATGCCACCTCGCCAGCTCGGATCGATCGTCCTGCCGGGCACGTACGCCCCGAACCGCAAGGACTATCGCATCGAGGTCGGCACACGCGTCCGCGCCGCACGGCTCGCACCCCGCCAGGCACGCGACCGTCGCGCCGCCGACGATCACGACGCAGCACCCGGCACCGGGCTGCACCCGCTCGAACAGGACCCCGACCTCCGCGAGCGCCTCCGAGCAGCGGAGCAGGCCGACCGCGTGGGCCGCGACATCGAGCAGCTGCAGCGGCGGGTCGAACACCGACACGCCACCCTCACCCGCGAGTTCGACGGGGTGCTCGCCGTGCTCGCAGCTCGCGAGTGCGTCGACCTCGATCGCTGGAAGCTCACCGACGGCGGGGAGAACCTCGCACGGATCTTCCACGAGAGCGACCTGCTCGTCAGCGAGGCAGTGCGCACCGGCCTCCTCGACGGCGTCGACGCGGCCACGCTCGCCGGCCTGGTCTCGATGTTCGTGTACGAGCACCGCTCGCCCGACGACCCGCCCGCGCCGTGGTTCCCGAACGACCGGGTTCGGCAGCGGGCCGCGGCGATCGAGCGCCTCAGCTCGGACCTGTCCGCGTTGGAGATCGAGCACGGGGTCGCACAGCATCGACCGCCCGAGCCGACGTTCTTCGCGGTCGCGTACGCATGGGTCGCAGGGGAGGGTTTCGCCGAGGTCGTCGCCGACGACGACCTGACCGGCGGCGACTTCGTTCGAACCGTCAAGCAGCTGATCGACGTCCTCGGCCAGATCGCGGTGGTCGCTCACGAGGCCGACACGCGGTCCGCGGCGCGCGCCGCCGCTGATGCCGCGTTCCGGGGCGTCGTCGCCGACGCCTCGGTGGCGACATGAAGCCGCCCCCGGCATGACGATTCGCAAGGGCGAGCCGTGGGGGAGCGAGGTCCGCCGACCTGCCGGCCTGCTCGTCGTCGACTCCGACGCCGCGCTGGCGCACGTGCTCGCAGACGAGACACCGCCGCCCGTGGCGATCCGCGGGGGCGACCTGTTCCGTACGCTCGGGTCGCCCGGGGCCCGTGACGTCATGCAGCGCCTACCGATCGACCTGCTCCGCGTCGTCGCGGACGGCCGCCACCACACCGCCGTCGCCCACGTCGTCGCCCGGCGAGGCTGGCTGCGCGGCCCGGTCGTGGCGATCATGAACGTCGGCTCGCGCGGCGAGTGGAACGTCGCCCCGAGGGCCCATCCGAACGACGGTCGCTTCGACGTCGTCGACGTCGATCCGGCGATGCGCATGCGCGAGCGGTGGTCCGCTCGACGGCGGCTCCCGACGGGCACCCACCTCCCGCATCCGGCGATCTCGACGTCGTCGTCGACGAGGTTCGAGCGCCGGTTCGATCGACCCATGCGGGTCGAGATCGACGGCATCACGGTCGGCGGGGTGCGCGAGCTGGTCGTCGAGATCGATCCCGACGCCGGGATCGTCCTGGCGTGACCGGTCCGGCCCGGTTGCCGACCTGGGTCCCCGGCTGGGTCGGCTCGGCACCGTACGATGACGCACCGTGACCGTCTACGTCCCCGAGGAGTTCTCGCCCGACGAAGCCGATGTGCTCAGGCGGTACTTCACCAATTTGGACGGTCCCGTGTTCGCGCTCGTCAACCTGCCCGAGGTCGTCAAGGGCGCGCTGTTCGCCCGCTACAGCCGCAGCGCCAAGAGCCTGCGCCGGCTGTTCCTCGACGAGTTCGTCGGTGATCTCGACATCGAGGGTGACGAATCGATCGATGCCACGATCGGCCTCGACCGCGCCGAGGAGCTCTACGAGAAGGTGTTCTTCGAGTACGGCGACGACTCGGTCGCACAGCTCGGCGGCGTCCACCTGGCCTGCGAGCAGGCGTCCAACCTGCTGACGAAGATCCTCGAGTGGGGCCGGTTGATGAGCTACCTCGAGCAGAGCACGCGCTACATCGGCTACGACGCCCGGCTGGGCGGGCGGTACCGGTTCCACCGCGACCCCGCGGTGCTCGCCAGCTCGCTCGGCACGCGGTACGTCGGCGACATGGATCGCATGTTCGACGCCTACTCCCGAGCGGTGTCCGAGGTCACGAACCACGTCCGCGACACGATCCCCAGGGATCCCGGCGACAGCGACTTCGTCTACCGCCAGGCGACGCGGGCCAAGGCGCTCGACGCCACGCGCGGGATGCTGCCGGCCGCCTCGCTGTCCAACGTGGGCATCTACGGCACCGGACAGGCCTTCGAGGCGTTGTTGCTGCGCATGCGGTCGAACCCCCTGCCCGAGGCGCGCACGTATGCCGATCTGATGCTGCACGAGCTCCGGAAGGTCATCCCGAGCTTCCTCCGCCGTGTCGATCTCGCCGACCGTGGAGGTCAGTGGAGCGAGTACCTGGCAGCCACGCGGCAGGACACCGCCGAGCTCGTCGACCAGCTGTTCGGCGAGGCGCCGGTCGAGCCGGCGCCGGAGGTGTCGCTCGTCGACTTCGACCCCGATGCCGAGGACAAGCTGATCGCGGCCATCTGCTACAGCCACTCGAGCCTGCCCGAGGCCGATCTGCTCTCGCGGGTCCGAACACTCGGCAGCGACGAGAAGGTCGCGCTCCTGCGGGCGTACATCGGCGAGCGCCGGAACCGGCGCCACAAGCCGGGAAGGGCCTTCGAGCGCATCGATTACCGCTTCGACGTCCTGTCCGACTACGGCGCCTTCAGAGATCTCCAGCGCCACCGCATGTTGACCATCGAGTGGCAGGCGCTGACGCCGAACCACGGCTACACGCGACCCGAGCTGGTCGAGCAGGCCGGTGTCGGCGCGCTGTTCGACGAGACGATGGACCGGTCGGCACGGCTGTACGACGCACTGCACGAGACGTTCGCCCCGCAGGCCTCCTATGCGGTGGCGATGGCTTACCGGTTGCGGTACGTGATGCAGTTCAATGCCCGCGAGGCCATGCACATGCTCGAGCTGCGCTCGGCCCCGCAGGGACATCCCGCGTATCGCCGCGTGGCGCTCGACATGCACCGGTTGATCGCGGAGCAGGCGGGCCACCACGCGGTCGCGGCGGCGATGTCCCACATGACGACCGAGGCACCCGAGCTCGAGCGCCTCGCGGCCGAGCGGCGCGCCGAGGCACGCCGCCAGGGCTGATCCCAGCTCTCTGTGACGGGTGTCACACCGCCGGTCGACGGTGCTCGGGTGTGTTGGGCCTAGTATCCGGCGCGACCAGGTGAGGTGACATGGCTGACGACGACACCGAGATCGAGGACGAGGACACCGAAGACGTCGACGAGGATCTCGAGGAAGAACCCGACCCGGACCTCGTCGACGATGACGACGTCGACGATGTCGACGCGCTCGATGACGACGACGATGACGCAGTCGACGACGACGACGATGACGACGAGGACGACGACGGGGAAGAGACCGCCACACGCGCCCGCAAGCGCAAAGGCGCCGACGACGAGGACGAGGACGACGACGAGCTGCTCGCGCCCGACGACGTCGAGGCCGACCTCGACACGATCCTCAAGGACCGCATGGTCACGGCCGACGACGAGGACGAGGAGGAGGACGAGGTCGCGCCGGCCGTGGACGCCCGCGGCGAGACGCCCGACGGGCTGCAACCGAAGCGTGCCGACGAGATCCTCTGCACCAGCTGCTTCCTGCTCGTGCGGCCCAACGCACCGGGCTGCCCGGTCGAAGACGACGACTGCCCGATCTTCCACTGATCATGGTCGCCGGCCGCGACCCGATCGACCGCATCGTCGACATCGTCATCGCGGTCCCGCTGTGCTCGGCGATCGCGGCTCGTCGTTCGCTCTCGCTCGTGGCGCGGGTGGCGCGCGATCAGCTCAGCGAGCAGATGGCGCGGTCGACGCCGTCGCCTGATGCCGTCGCCGGCCCTCGTGAACAGGTCTCTGCGTCGGCTCCGCCCGACGCGTCGACCGAGGTGCCGGCGGCCGCAACTCCGTCCGACCTCGACGACGAGCTGCCGATCGAGGGCTACGACCAGCTCGCGGCGCGCCAGGTCGTCGACCGGCTGGCCACGCTCGACGACGACGACCTCGACATCGTCGAGCAGTATGAGCTCGAGCATCGGCACCGCAGCACGGTGCTCGGCAGGATCGCGCAGCTCCGGTCGTGATCGATCCGACCATCAGGTCGGCGGCGCCCGACGACGCCGAGCAGCTCGACCTGCTCGAAGCCGAGGCGCGCGCCGCTCTCGCCTCCCAGCGCGGCGGTCCGCGTTGGCTGGCGACGCATCCTTCACGTGGCGGCCGCTGGGCCGGAGTGATCGGACTCGATCACGTCTTCGTTGCTCACATCGGCGACGTCGTCGTCGGGTACGTCGTCGCCACGGTCGAGGCCGGCGTCGCCACGATCGCCGACGTCTACGTCACGCCCGAGGCGCGTGAGCTCGGGTTCGGCGACCAGTTGCTCGCCGCAGCCATCGCGAGTGCCCGCGAGGTCGGTGCCGCCCACCTCGAAGGCGAGGCGCTCCCCGGTGACCGCGACACGAAGAACCTGTACGAGCGGGCAGGCATCAAGGCCCGGCTGATCACCGTCTCGACGCCGCTCACCTGATCGGGAGGCCGCTGCGCGCGTTCAGGTGCCGGTCCAGTTCGGCTGGCGCTTCTCGATGAAGGCGGTCAGCCCCTCTTTGATGTCCTCGGAGGCCATGACGCGGCCGAGTGCTTCGTTGGTCATGCGGATCAAGCTCTCGTCGTCGTGGTCCTGTGCGGCGCGCACGATCGCTCGTGACTCCCACACCGCCATCGGGGCGCACGATGCGATCCGCTCGGCGAGCGCCAGCGCTTCGGTGACTGCCGCTCCTGGTTCGACCAGGCGGGACAGCAGCCCGAGGTCGTGCGCTCGCTCGGCGGGGATCGGTTCGCCGGTGAGGATCGCCTCCATCGCAGCGGCCTGCCCGATCGCGCGCGGGAGCCGGAACAGTCCACCTGCCGCAGCGATCAGGTTCCGCTTCGCCTCGGCGAGGCCGAACGCCGATCGTGTGGTTGCGACGACCAGATCGGCGGCGAGGACGATCTCGCAGCCGCCCGCAGTGGCGAGCCCGTCGACGGCAGCGATGATCGGCTTCCGGCGTTCGCGGTAGACGAACCCGGCGAAGCCGCCGCGCTGGGTGCTGAGCGAGGCGCCCTCACCACTGTTGATCGCCTTCAGGTCGGCGCCTGCGCAGAAGACGGGTCGGTCCTGCGCCGCGGTGTTCGCAGTGAGAATGCCAACCCAGACGTCGGCGTCGTCCTCGAGGCGATCGATCGCGGCCTCGACACCGGCGGCGACATCGCCGTTCACCGCGTTCCTGGCCTCGGGTCGATCGAGGGTGATGATCGCGATGCGACCGTTCGTTTCGTACCGGACGACGTTGGACATGGCGGCATCGTACGACCGCCTCTGGCGGCGCAGCGAGCCCGTCAGGTCGTCTCGACCGGTGGCACGTCCTTCACCGGGGCCCCGTCGGCGGGAGCGTCGGCCGGCGAGTCTCCGTCGGCTCCGGGGTCGGCGCTCGCCGAGTCGGCCTCGGGCACGGGGGCTGCGTCGGCGTCGGGTCCGGGGTCGCTCACGGTGTCGGCGTCGGTCACGGATTCCGGCGTGGGTTCGCCTGCGTTCGGGTCAGTGGCGTCGGTGTCGGCATCGGACTCGGCCGTGGCGTCAGTTCCGGGGCCGGTCGCGGTGTCGGTCGCCTGGTCGTCGGGCGCTGGGCGGGAGCTCTCGGTGGTCGTGTCGGTGTCGGCACCAGGCTCGGTGGG
>NZ_JASJCS010000023.1 GCF_030065885.1 Ilumatobacter sp.
GGTTCGGGGTCGGCAGGCCCGGGTCGGGCGGGCCCGCGTCGGCGGCCGGGCTCGGGTCGGGCGGGCTCGGGGTCGGCAGGCTCGGATCGGCGAGCGCCGGTGGCGTGGTCGGTGCGACGCGAGGGTCGGCCGGAGGCAGGACCGGACCGTCGGATGGCTCGTCGTCGGGTGTGGTCACGTCACCACCAGTGTCTCATGTCGGGTGCCGCTGCACGGGCGCCGCCGCGTCGGGCATCGTCGTCAGCGGTTCAGGGCTGTTCGTCGCCGACGCCGAAGGTCGGGTTCCCCGGCCCGTTCCAGGCAGGGCTCTCCTCGAGCTCGTCGATCGCGTCCCGCAGGTCATCGCCGGTGCCCTCGCGCTCGAGCTCGGCCTGCCGTTGCTCGCGCTCGATCGCGTCCTTGTCCTGCTGCTCGTCGTAGATCGTGTAGCCGACGTAGGCCGCTCCCCCGAGCACACCGACAGCGAACGTCGCCACCACCAGGAGTGCGATCCGGTCCTTGACCCGCTTGCGACGAGCCTGCCTCGCAGCGACCTTCCGACCGGCGTCGAGGCCGATCACGCTCGTCGGGTTCTCTGGTGTCGTGGTCGATTTGTGTCGTGGCATCGAGGCCCCCATGTGGTCCGAACCGGGTGCTGACCGGTGGCCGGCGCCGGCGCCGGCACTGATCCACCTCGTAGATCGGCACGAAACCGCCTGCACTTGACAGATTTTCCACCGGGCCGGGCAACGAACGGCAGTGACACGACGACGAGTGCCTCGGCCGAAGCCTCGGCACTCCGTCGCCGCCGTGTCTCATCCGCCCGCTCTCCCGACGCCTTCCCGCCAAAGACGTTAGGGGAACGTCAAGTACCTTACAGTAACGTCAGGGTCCTGGCAAGAGCGAATCAGGACTTTCGAAACGCTCGCTGCAGCATCACATGCCGTAGTGTCCTCTCGATGCGACTGCTCGTCACCGGCGCGGCCGGCTTCATCGGTTCCCACGTCGTCGAGCGCTGGGCGCGAGAGGGCGAGGCCGTCGGCATCGACGACCTGTCGACGGGCAGCCTCGACAACCTCGACGGCATCGACGTCGAACTGGTGCAGGGCTCGATCCTCGATCACGACGCCCTCCGCGCGGCGATGGACGGCGTCGACGCGGTCGTCCACCTCGCGGCCCGGCCCTCGGTGCCGCGCTCGATCGTCGATCCGGTCGCCAGCCACGAGGCCAACGCGACGGGCACGATGCGAGTGCTCGAGGCCGCCAGGGCGAACGGACGCAACCCGCTCGTGATCGTGGCATCGTCGTCGTCGGTGTACGGCGCCAACCCCGAGCTCCCGAAGCACGAGGGCATGATGCCGATGCCGGTGAGCCCGTATGCCGCCAGCAAGTTGGCGACCGAGCAGTACACCCTGGCGTGGCAGCACAGCTACGGATTGCCGACGCTGCCCTTCCGCTTCTTCAACGTGTTCGGCCCACGCCAGGCGCCCGGCCACGCATACGCCGCGGTGGTGCCGGCGTTCGTCGCGGCGGCGCTGGCAGGCGAACCGCTGACGGTCCATGGCGACGGACTCCAGTCGCGGGACTTCACGTACGTCGGCACCGTGACCGAGGTGATCCTCGATGCGGTGCGGCGACGGGTGACGCACGACCAACCCGTCAACCTCGCGTTCGGCACCCGGACCACGCTGCTCGAGGTCATCGCGCTGCTCGAGGAGCTGCTGGGACATCGCGTCGCCGTCGATCACGTCGAACCCAGGGCGGGAGACGTGAGGCACAGCCAAGCCGACAATCACTCGTTGCGGTCGCTGTTCCCCGATGTCCGGGCCGTGCCGCTCGACGAGGGCCTCGAGGCGACGATCCGCTGGCTCCGGAGCTGGAGCGGCTGACCACCCGGCGGTCGACCGGATCAGATGGTCTGACAGCGCGAGGTGGCCACGAGCACGACCTCGCCGTCGGCGTTCATGTCGTAGAGTCCCGACGGCTCACGAAGCAAGCCCTGGTTCATGAGCGTCCGCTCGAAACGATCGTCGTCGACGCCGGTTGCCGGAATCGACGACCCTCCGGCCTGCGCGAAATACGACTCTGCCGCGACCGACAGCGTCTTGGCATCGCCCTCGCAGGTGGCGTTCTCACCGCGGTCGACGATGCCGGACACGCTGGCCACGGCCACGGTCGCGAGGATGCCGAGGACGACCACGACGATCAGGAGCTCGATGAGGGTGAACCCCCGGTCGGTGTCTCCCCGCCTTCCACGAACGTGCGCCATAACTGTGTATCGGCCACAATTCACATCGGCTTGAGCGAAGTTCGGCAGAAACTTCAACAAGGTGACACGGGGATGAGATAGCCCTCGGCAGCGACGTCCCAGTACTCGGAGAGCCGACGGATCAGCTGCGCCTGCTCGAGCGTTCGCTCGTAGTGCTGACCGTCGAGCGGCAGCGTCGCGGGGATCACCGAGGTGGTCCCCTGTCCCAGGTAGGACTCGACGGCGGTCGCCAGGACGCGGGCGTCCGTCTCGCAGCTCGTGGCCTGACCGTTGTCCGTGATGCCGCGGACCGAGAAGACGACCACGGTCGCCAGGATCCCGAGGATGACGACGACGACGAGCAACTCGATCAGGGAGAACCCGTCGCGGTCTGCCGAGCGTTCTGATGTGGTCACGCAGCCCTCCCGCCAATGCAAAGTACGCGTCAAGAGACGTTAACGTATCCACAGGGCGAACACGGCCAATTCGTCATCAAGGGTTCGGCAAGATCGGCCGATACAGGACCACCGGGTTCGGTCACCCACCCGGGAGTACGCTGACCACCCGCAACCCAACACAGGAGCCGGTTTGAACGCAACCTTCGTGCAGAGGAGCCTCGACGTGCTCCGGCGCCGACTCCCCGTCATCCACTACCTCGTCGACTGCATGGTGTGGTTGGTTGCGCTGCCGCTGACCACGTTCAGCCGCTACGACTTCACGCTCGGCGAGCTCGAGCTCGACGCGACCACCAGGTCGTGGGCGGTCGCCGTGGTCGGCCAGGGCATCTTCGGTGTCGCCACCGGGCTGTACACCCGCCGCTGGCGCTACGGCAGCTTCGACGAGGTCGCCGCGCTGGCGGCGACGGTGGTGTTGACCGGCTTCGCGATGTCGATCGTGCACGTCGCTTGGTTCATGGACGGTGCACCCCGGTCGGTGCCTGCGCTCACCGCTGCCGTTGCGATCGCAGGCACCGTCGCCGTTCGCTCGATCTGGCGCCTGTACCGGCAGAAGAAGACCCGCAACGAACTCCAGGACGCCGAACCGCTCGTGATCGTCGGCGCCGGCGAGGGCGGCGAGCAGATCATCCGGGCCCTGCTCTCCGACCCTTCCAGCCAGTACCAGCCCGTCGCGCTGCTCGACGACGACGCGAACCGGCGCCGACTGTCCATCTCGGGTGTCCGCGTCCAGGGCCCCGTCAGTCAGATGCGCGAGATCGCCGCCCGGTACGGAGCGCGCGACGTGCTGCTCGCCGTGCCGAGCGCCACGAGCGAGCTCGTCCGTGACGTCGACACGATCGCCAGCAATGCGGGGCTGCGGCTGCTCGTCGTGCCGGCGGTCGACGAGATGTTCGGCGAGCTCGGCGTCGGAGACATCCGCCCCGTGTCCGAAGCCGACCTCTTGGGTCGCCGACCCGCCGACATCGACGCCGACGCCGTGGCCCAATACGTCACCGGACGGCGCGTCCTGGTCACGGGTGCAGGCGGTTCGATCGGCAGCGAGCTGTGCCGTCAGTTGGCGCGCTTCGAGCCGGCAGCGCTCCTCAAGCTCGACCGCGATGAGAGCGGACTGCACGCTGTCCAGCTCTCGATCCATGGGCGGGCGCTGCTCGACGGCGACGATCTCGTGCTCGCCGACATACGCGACCGAGACCGGATCTTCGAAGTGTTCGACGAGCTCCGACCCGACGTCGTGTTCCACGCCGCAGCGCTCAAGCATCTCCCGCTGCTCGAATCGGCGCCGAAGGAGGGCTGGAAGACCAACGTCGCCGGCACACAGAACCTGCTCGATGCCGCCGAACGAATCGGCGTCGACCATTTCGTCAACGTCAGTACCGACAAGGCCGCCAATCCCACGAGCGTGCTCGGCTACACGAAGCTGCTGACCGAGCGCCTCACGGCGCACAAGGGCCTCACCGCCAGCGGGACGTACGTCTCCGTCCGCTTCGGCAACGTGCTCGGATCACGTGGCTCGGTGCTCCCGGCGTTCCGCGAGCAAGCCAAGCAGGGCGGACCGATCACCGTCACCCACCCCGACATCACTCGCTACTTCATGCTCGTCGAGGAGGCGTCGCTGCTGGTGATCAACGCCGGCGCGATCGGTCGGGACGGAGAGGTCCTCGTGCTCGACATGGGCGAACCGGTCAGGATCGCCGACGTCGCGCGACGGTTCGCCGAGCAGCAGCACCCGCCGCTCGACATCGTCTTCACCGGTCTCCGACCCGGCGAGAAGCTGCACGAGGACCTCGTTGCGCTCGACGAGGACGGCGGTCGGCCGTTCCATCCGCTGATCACGCACGTCCAGGCGGTGCCCACTGCCTTCGACTCGATCATCGATCTCGGAGCACTGGAGCCGACGGCACTCGTGGAAGCCCTCCGGGACAACACCGTCCCAAGCGCCGCTCGGTGAGTCGTTCACACGAGCACACCCCGAGCACCCACCAAGACAGAGGTTGACCCGTGGAAACACTGATTCGGAAGATCGAGGACCGAACCGCGAAGGTGGTCGTCGTCGGCCAGGGCTACGTCGGCCTGCCGGTCGCCATGCGCGCCGTCGAAGTGGGCTTCGACGTCGTCGGCTTCGAGGCATCCGAGGACCGCGTCAAGTCGCTGCTCGCGGGCGAGAGCTATGTCGGTGACATCTCGGACGCGGAGTTGTCCGCTGCGCTCGACCGTGGCTACGTCCCGACCACGGATGCCGGCGCCCTCGCCGACTTCGACATCGCCGTGGTGAGCGTGCCGACGCCGCTTCGTGAAGGTATGCCCGATCTCTCCTACATCGAGCAGGCCGGCGGCGACCTCGCTCGTCATCTGCGTCCGGACGCCTGTGTGATCCTGGAGAGCACGACCTATCCCGGCACGACGACCGAGCTGCTCGGTCCGATCCTGGAGAACGGCTCAGGCCTCGCCGTCGGGCAGTTCGGACTCGGCTACTCGCCCGAGCGGATCGACCCGGGCAACGCCACGTTCGGGTTGGTCAACACGCCCAAGGTCGTCAGCGGTGCCGGCGAGGCGTCGCTCGCCGCAGTCGACGCGTTCTTCTCCGCACTCGTCGACAGCACCGTCCCCGTCGGGTCGTGTGCCGAGGCCGAGCTCGTCAAGCTGCTCGAGAACACGTTCCGCCATGTCAACATCGCCCTCGTCAACGAACTGGCGATGTTCGCTCGCGATCTCGATGTCGACGTGTGGCGCGCGATAGAGGCTGCCGACACGAAGCCGTTCGGGTACATGAAGTTCACGCCCGGCCCGGGCGTCGGCGGCCACTGCCTCCCCATCGATCCGAGCTACCTGGCCTGGCGCGTCAAGAACCACCTCGGGCACACGTTCCGGTTCGTCGAGCTCGCCAACGACATCAACGAACACATGCCTGACTATGTGCACGAACGGGTCGCCGCCCTGCTCAACCGAGACCGCAAGGCGGTCAACGGGAGTCGCGTCCTCCTGCTCGGGCTCGCCTACAAGAAGGGGACGAGCGATTGGCGCGAGAGCCCCTCGGTCCACGTTGCGGATCGCCTCGCGGGCAGTGGCGCCGAGATCCGGTTCTGCGACCCGTACATCGCCGATGTCAATGTCGGGCCGCTCGAATTCCCGCTGGTGGACTTCAACGAGCAGGAGCTCTCGGACGCCGACGTGGTCGTCGTGCTCGTCGACCACGACGACTTCGAACCCTCGACGATCGCGCGGCACGCCGCCCTGGTGCTGGACACCAAGAACCTGCTCCGGGGACACGACTTCGAGGGGGAGATCCTCTGACCGCTGACGCGGTCGACCTCACCGATCGCCGGTGCGGGTGCAGAACGTGAGCAGCAGGGCTTCGGTACGGGAACCGAGCTGGTCGATCGAGTAGTGCTCGAGCACTCGTCGCCGCGCAGCGGCCGGATCGTGCGGATCGCGCGCCGCGTCGACGACGGCCTGGGCGAGGCGGTCGGCATCGCCCGCCGGGACCACGGCGCCCAGGGAGCCCATCATCGCAGCGACGTCGCCCACGTCGGTCGCGACCACGCGCAGGCCCGTCGCCAGGCCTTCCGCGACGACGTTCGGGAACCCTTCGCCCTCGAACGACGGGAACACGAGCACGTCGAAGCCGTTGTAGAACATCTCGGGCGCATCGGTCGGCTCGACGAAGCGCAGGCGTCCAGCCACGGACGAGTCCGCAACGGCTGCCTCGAGCGCGACACGGCGATCCGGCTCGACGGCGCCCACGACTCGTGCGGCGACGTCGTCGAGCGTCTCGCACGCGATCGCCACGGCACGCACGAACACGTCGTGGCCCTTCACCGGATCGGCTCGTCCGACCATCCCCACGACGAAGTGCTCGTCGGTGACCCCCATGAGCTGCCTGCTCGTGGTGCGCATGCTCGTGTCGGGACGGAACCGATCGGTGTCGATGCCGTTCGGGATCACCGTCATCCGCTCGGCCGGGTAGCCGGCCTCGAGGTGTGAACGGCGACCGCATTCGCTGTTGAGGATGACGTGATCGGCGTACCGGCTCAGCAGGACCGCGAGTCGCAGCACCAGGCGCGCCTTGGGGCCGTACAGAGCTCCACGAACCTCTGACGAGCGGATCCCCCACACAATCGTCGCGCCGCCGAGGAGTGGTCGCAGGAGGGTCACCGTCACACACGGCGCCGTCAGGTACGGGTGGACGACATCGGGTCGCCATCGCCTGATCAGCCGGACCAGCCTCACCCGAGCCCGGGCCCAGCCGGCCCGCGACCCGTCGCTGACGTGGACGACGTCGACCCCGGCCGACCCCGCGACCTCGTCGAGCGGCCCGGGGCCGCGCAGGCACGCAATCCGGACATCGTGTCCACGACGTCTCAGCTCGGACGCCAGCACGACCAGCTGCCGCTCTGCGCCCCCACGGCGGAGCGCGCTGGCGACGAAGAGGACCCGCATCAGCGGGCGGTCTGCGGTGACGTGCCGAAGACCGCGACCAGGTTCGTGCCGTTCACGATGCGGGTGAGCGGCCGGGCGCCGGCCGCCGGAGGGAGGCTCCAGTCGGCGGGCTTGGTCGTACGGGCCCGGCGGACCATTCGCAACGCGAGTCGCGCCGGGTTGATGACCCGCTGCACGTGGATCGACTCGACGACCATGGCGACCTCGCTCGCCAACCGACGGAGCTGCGACTCGCCCCACCGCGTCTGATGATGGGGCGGACAGTCGAGGGCCTGCATCGGGTCGACGGCGAATCGCTCACGGTTGGGCACCGACACCACCACACGACCGCCGTCGACGACGAGGGCCGCCATCGAGCCGACGAGACCGCGGGGATCCTCGACGTGCTCGAGCACCTGGAACGCCGTGACGATGTCGGCTCGGGGCAGGTCGAGATCGCGGAGGTCTTCGAGTCGAGCCTGCACGAACGTCGGGTTGTCGGCTCCGGCGATCGATCGAGCGCCCGCCGAGAAGTCGACACCGATCGCTCGGGCCCCCGCACCGGCGGCCGTCTCGACGAAGCTGCCGCTGCCCGAACCGACGTCGATGACGACGGCGCCGGGCGTCACGAGGTCGGTCGCGACGTCCTGGTCCCACCGCAGTGGTTCGTAATACGCGCTGACCTCGGCGAGTTCCTCGTAGAACGTCGCGTCGCCGACCACGGGCGGGTGGAAGAACTGCAGATGACACTCCGAGCAGTCGAGGAGCGAGACCTCGAGGTGGCCGTACCGCTCGCGCGACCTCGGGAGCGACGACCCCGTCTGACGCT
This sequence comes from Ilumatobacter sp., assembly GCF_030065885.1. Taxonomy (GTDB): domain Bacteria; phylum Actinomycetota; class Acidimicrobiia; order Acidimicrobiales; family Ilumatobacteraceae; genus Ilumatobacter. Next base: position 7,931 of record NZ_JASJCS010000023.1, read on the forward strand.
CGAGCTGATCGATCACGACGTCGACGGCCAGCTTGCCGATCGATGCCGGCCCCGGCCGGTCACAGAGCACACATGTCGGGTCCACGCAGCGATCCTACGTGCGCGCACGCGCGGCCGAGCCACCATCGCGGAGGCTTCGCCACATCAGCGAGAACGTGGCCGCGTAGACCAGCGCCGTCGCCGCCGCGATGCCGTGGAGACCGAGGAGCGGTGCGAGCACGGCATCGAGCGCGATGTTGGCGACGCACCCGGCGATCCCGAATCGCAGCACGAGCTGCTGCTGGTCGAGCGCGTGCAGCGCACGAGCCGTGACCGCTCCGAGGACATAGGGGACGATCGTGAACGAGTACGTGACCTGCAGGAGCCCGACCGAGCGCGCTGCGGACGCGTCGAGCTCGCTGCCAGCGAACAAGACCATCGCGAGCGGCAGGCTCACGAGCGCGATGCCGAGAGCGAGGCCGATCGCGATCTTGAAGGTCGGACGCAGCACCGAACGGACCGTTGCCGAGAAGCGATCGGATGCGACGTCGCCTGCGGCGTCAGCGAACCGGGGGAACGCAGGCGTCGCGATCGCGGCGGCAACCAGACCCCCACCAGCGAGCGGGATGCGGGCCGCGAGCGCGAGACGACCCACCTCGCCCTCGTCGATCCAGCCGGCGAACCACAGGTCGACGACGGGGTTGATGCCGAAGACCAGCGCCGCCAACGCGGCCAGGAGGAACGGGCGCGACATCGCGCGGAACGTGCGGACGACGCCGCCCAGACTCGGACGGGTCAGGCCGATCATGACGCGGACGGCGAGCAGCAGGACGAGTGCCTCCACGGCGACACCGAGGCCGTGAATTGTCGCGAGACCGACGGGCGCAACGTCGGTGCGCACCGCTGCGTAGCCGGCGACGAGGCTCGCCGACAGCAGCGGGAGGAGTGCGACGAGCGCGAATCGGTGCCTCGCGTGCAGCAGTGCCGACGACGTTCCTCGGAGCAGGAGCGAGCCGATCGCCAGCACCGAGAGGCGTCGCAGCGTGTCGCTCGTGACGACCCGTGTGTCGGCGTCGTCGCTCATGAGATCCGCGAGCGCCGGTGCGGTCACCCACGCCGCGGCGGCGACGACCAGGCAGGCGATGGCTGCGATGACCAGGGCCTCGGACGCCAGCCGGCGGCTCGAACCGTCTCGGCTCCCGCTCTCGCCGGCCGCGCGGCTCATGGCCGGCACGAGCGCCGCGCTCACTGCGCTCACGAATGTCGACGTCACCAGGACGAGCACTGCGAGCGCGAGCGACCAACCGTCGAGGGAGGCACCGAGTCCGAGGCGTCGACCGATCACCACGTCGCGCAAGACGGCAGCGACACCAACGAGGCCCGAGGCGGACGCGACCGTGAGTGAGGCCCGACCGAGCGCCGGCAGCGAGCCGACCGGAGAGTTGGCTTCTCGCACCAACTCACAGTAGGCACCACGGCTCGAGCTCGAGCGGATCCGTGGAGACGGATCGCGGGCCCCGTACGCTGCGCAACGATCCACAGTGTGCGGCATCAATGGCATCCTCACGCGCGGTCGGCGAGTCGGTCGCGACGAACTCGAGCACCGCCTTTTCGCGATGAACCGACTGATCGCACACCGCGGCCCGGACGACGATCAGGCCTGGGTGCACGACGACGCCATCGTCGGTCTCGGTCATCGTCGCCTGGCCATCGTCGACCTGTCCGACTCGGGTCGGCAACCCATGCGCTCCCACGACAGGCGATGGACGATCGTCTACAACGGCGAGCTCTACAACACCGACGACCTGCGGCGGCAGCTCGGCCCTCGAGCCGCGCCGTATCGGGGCCACTCCGACACCGAGGTGCTCGTCGAGTGCATCGCCGCGTGGGGCGTCGAGGACGCGGTACCGCGACTCAACGGCATGTTCGCGTTCGCCGTGTGGGACGGCGAGCGAAACGAGCTGTGGCTCGCCCGGGACCGTTTCGGCGAGAAGCCGCTCTACTACACGACATCGCCAGGTGAGCTGCTGTTCTCGTCCGAGTTGCGCCCGATCGTCGAGTCGCCCGGATTCGGTTCGGCCATCTCGACGGAGGCGGTGGCCGACCTCGTGGCCACCTACGCGATCGGTGCGCCACGCACGATCTACGACGATGTCGCGAAGCTCGAGCCCGGAACGCTCCTGCGGTTCCGGGCCGACGGCAACGCCCCGACCGAGCATCGGTACTGGCGCCCCGAACAGGTCGCGGCTGAGCAGCGCGCCGCGTACCACGATCCCGACGATGCGGCCGACCAGCTCGATTCGCTCCTGCGATCGGTGGTCCGGAGCCGGCTCGTGTCCGACGTGCCGCTCGGTGCGTTTCTCTCGGGCGGCATCGACTCCTCGCTCGTCGTCGCGATGATGAGCGCAGCCGGCCCCACGCCGACGACGTTCACGGTGGGCTTTCCCGACGAGGGCTACGACGAATCGCCACACGCCCGGAAGATCGCCGAGCACCTCGCGACCGATCATCACGAACTGATGGTCAGCGGCTCGGAGGCCAGGGCCGTCGTGCCGCGGCTGTCGCGCATCTACGACGAACCCTTCGCCGATTCGTCCCAGATCCCGACGTTCATCGTCAGCGAGTTCGCCGCCCGGCACGTCAAGGTCGCGCTGTCCGGTGACGGCGGCGACGAGCTGTTCGGCGGCTACGAGCGATATCGGTACTTCGAGCGCCTCCAGCGGATGCAGCGAATGCACCCGTCGGTCCGTCGCGGGTTGGCGGCGCTCTCCGGCGCGCTGCCCGACCGGGCGATCGACCGGCTCGGCGCAACTCGGCTCGGCAGGATGCTGCCGCAGCCACTCAGGCGCCGACCCGGGCATCGACTCAACCGGCTTTCACGACTGCTCGCCGCATCGGACGCATGGAACCGCTACGAGGCGCTGGTCACCGTCGACCTCGATCCCGCTCACGTCGTCCTGGGTGCACAGCGCGTGCCGTCACGTCGCCGCGCATCGCTCGCCGGCCTCGACGCGACGCAGACCGGGATGCTGCACGACACGCTCCACTACCTCCCGAGCGACATCCTCACGAAGGTCGACCGGGCCTCGATGGCCGTCAGCCTCGAGACACGCGTCCCGCTCCTCGATCCCGACCTGTTCGAGTTCGCATGGCAGCTCGATCCGAGCCTGCGGGTGCGAGACGGTGTCGGCAAGTGGCTCCTCACCGAGGTCCTGTGCCGACACGTCCCACGCACGCTCGTCGAACGGCCCAAGCAGGGCTTCGGCGTGCCGATGGGCAGCTGGCTGCGGGGCCCACTGCGGGCCTGGGGCGACGAGCTGCTCGATGCCTCGGTCCTGCGCGCGGACGGGTACTTCGATGCCGTCGAGGTTCGTCGACGGTGGGACGCCCATCAGTCGGGCACGGTCGACCTCCAGGCCCAGATCTGGCCGATCCTGATGTTCCAGTCGTGGCTCCACGACGGTCGATCCTGACGTGCGCACCATGGCCCACGTCGTCCACATCATCCCGGTCCTCGCACCCGGCGGTGCCGAGAACCAACTGGTCACCCTCGCCTGCGGCCAGCGGGCCGCCGGCCATCGCGTCGAGGTCCTCGCGCTGACCAGCGACCCCCGCTCGTCGAACGAGCTCGAGGCGGGCGACTGCCGCGTGATCAGCGCGCGGGGCGGAGTTCGCCGATTCCTCACTGCGTACTGGCGGAGCCGGCGGGCCGACATCGCCCACGCCTGGATGTACCACGGGTTCCTGCTCGCCCTCCCGCTCCGACCGTTCGGTCGGGCCAAGCACGTCTGGTCCATCCGTCGCACGAACCCGCGGTCGTCGGGACTGTCGCTGGCCACCCGTTCGGTCATCGCGACGGTGCGCACCCTCGCTCGATACGGCGCCCACGCATTGATCTACTGCTCCGGGGCGGCCCGGCGCGAGCACAGCCGTGCGGGGTTCGCGCATCCGATCGAGGTCGTCGTGCACAACGCGGTCCCCGACGGCTTGTTCGCAGTGCCGGGTCAGGTCGCCGGCGGTGCTGACGAGTCGCGCGACAACGTGGCGGTGTTCGGGTGTCTCACCCGCTGGAACCCCGACAAGGGCGTCGACGTCGTGGTCGAAGCGTGGCGCCGATTCCTCGACGCGGGCGGCCGCGGCGAGCTCGTGCTCGCCGGGCCCGGCATGACTGCGGCCAACCACGAGCTCCAGGCCTTGATCGACGACCTCGCGGCCGACACACGACCTCGCCTGACGGGCGCGACCGACGACGTGGCCGCGTTCTACGCCGCCATCGACATCTACGTGTCGCCATCACGGACCGAGGGATTCCCCAACGTCGTCGCCGAGGCCATGGCGGCCGGGCGCGCGGTCATCGCGACCGACGTCGGAGGAACCCGCGAAGTCGTCGGCGAGGCCGGAACGCTCGTCCGCTCGGAGGACCCCGAAGCCCTGGCTGCGGCGATGGTGCGAGTCGCCGGCGACGCGACGCTGCGGACGACGCTGGCCGCCGAGGGATCCGCCCGGTGCCGACGTCTGTTCCGCACGACCACGATGGTCGAGCGAACCGACACCGTCTACGAGCTCGTCGGCGTCACCCCGTCCGCGCCGACGAGGTAGCGAGCGGCCTCCGTCGTCGACATCGGGGTGATCGGAGCGTCCATCTCGACGACACGGTGCAGCGAGAAGCGACCGATCCAGGCGAGTTGGGCCACTCTCGATCGCGCCAGCGACCTGCTGAGGCGATCGGGAAGGGGCACCGTGACGCAGCGTGGAGGTCCCACGCCCGAGCTCCGCGCCAACGCCGCCAGCAGCTCGCGCAGGATCGTCCTTCCGCCGCCGACCGCCACGACCGGCTCCGACTCGGCGGTGAGCAGCGAGCACAGCGCGCCGACTGCGTCAGCGAGCGCGACGAAGCCCACCGAGTGGCGCCCGCCGTGCGGGAGCGGCACGAGGCGCCGGCGTGCGAGCGAGAGCATCCGGGCGGTCTGCGCCTTACCCGGGCCATGTGTCGGTGCGAGCCGCACCGACACGGCGTCGACGCCCGATGCCGCTGCGTCGACCACCAGCTGTTCGCGCCGCACCTTGAGCTCGCCGTACGCCGTGATCGGGTCGACGGGTGTCCGGCCATCAATCACCTCGGCGAGGCCGCAGACGTCGGAGCTCCCGACGACGACCGCGCGCGCACCTCGCCGCCGGGCGACATCGAGGAGGCGCTCGACGTCGTCGAGTTCGGAGCGCACGCGGTCGTCGGCGCCCTCGGCCGGCAGGCTGCTCCAACCCGATGCGACGACGATGCCGGCGCCGACGGGCACGATGCCCGGGTCGAACTGGCGCTGCGCGACATGCGTGGCCGTCGGCAGTGCAGCAGCGATCGCACGCCCCAGCCAGCCGCTGCCGACCACGAGCAGCGGTCGTCCCTCGCTCACGCGACTCCTCGAGAGCCTGCGTACAGCTCGACGAATCGTTCGACGACGCCGGACACCGAGAAGCGTTCGAGGGCCAGTCGACGACTCGCGACGCCGTAGCGTCGACGACGCTGCGGGTCACCCGCCAGACGCTCGATGGCCGCAGCCAACGACTCGACGTCGCGAACCGGCACCAGTTCGCCGTTGACGTCCGGATGGACCACGGGTCGGCAGCCGGCGATGTCGGTCGCAACCAGTGGCAGCCCGGAGGCCGCCGCCTCGATCAGCACCTTGGGTAGGCCCTCGTGATGGCTCGGGAGCACGAACACATCCGACGAGCCGAGCAGGGACGGCATGTCGTCGACGTCGCCGAGGTAGCGGACGCCGGTGCGTTCGCAGAGCGCATCCAGCTCGTCGCGGCGCAGCGCGGTCGGGTTGCCCTCAGGATCCAGCGAGCCGGCGAGCACCGCCTCGACCCGGCCGTCGGCGAGCCGAGCGACGGCCTCGCAGTATTCGACCACGCCCTTGTCGCGGAGGATCCGACCGGCCATGGTGATCGTGACGGGTGTGTCGGACCGATCGTCTCCATCGACCGGGGCGAACTCGTCGCAGTCGACGCCCGACCCCTCGATCAACTCGATCCGGTCGTGCCGGGCGATGCGCTCCTCGACGAGGAGCCGACGGGCATCGTCGTTCTGGACGACGACGGTGACCCGAGCGGACCGGAACAGCAGCCGATAGCAGAGCCGTACGACTCGTCGCGCCGCGCCGCCTGCGCCACCTTCCATCACGAAGCCGAAACCCGATATGGCGTTGATGATGCGGGTGCGGCGGCGAAGCAGGCGGGTGACCAACGTGCCGATCAGGACCGGCTTGATCGTCACGTTGTGAACCACGTCAGGCCGGAACCCGCGGATCGCGCGGGCGATCTCGAGCACCGATCGGGCCTGCTCGACCGGGCTGCGGCCGGCCCGCGACATGCGCAGCGGGTACACCGTCACCCCTTCGGCCTCGATCTCGTGGAGGCGGCCCGTGTCGGCCGTTGCGACGGCGACCTCGGCACCCTCGGACCGTGCGGCTCGCAGCAGCGGAAGCCGATGCGAGATGAAGAACCAGTCGACGTTGACGACGAACAGCAGTCGCACGCCCGCCAGCCGCCCAGCGGCGCCGTCCACAGCCGACATCGTCACACCGACGCCCGCCGCCGGGAGAGCGCACCCGGAAGGGTGACGAAGGACGCCGCCATGCCCACGCACAGAGCGAGGCCGAGCAGGCGGACCGGGCGATCGGCGTCCACCAGAGCAACGGACGCCAACCCCGAGACCGCGATCACACCGAGCACGATCCCGGAGATGGCCGCGTGCGACCAACCGAGCTGATGGAGCCGCTGATAGGCGTGCTCGCGATGCGCCTCGAGAACCGGTGCGCCGCGGCGCCAGCGGCGAACCAGCGTGACCGCGGCGTCGGCGAGGTAGAGCGCGAACGGACCGAGCACGGACTCGACCGGAACACCGCGCGCCACCGCGACGATCGCGGTCGCAGCCAGCCAGAAGCCCGCGAAGTAGGAACCCACGTCGCCGAGGAAGATCGAGCCGCGAAGGTTGAACACAGCGAAGCCGAGCGCGGCGCCGGCGAGGGCCGCCCCTGCAGCGACGACGACCCCGATCGAGAAGTGATCGGCGAGCGCCAACAACGTGACGCCGGCGCCCGTGGCCTGAGCGGCAGAGATGCCGTTGATGCCGTCCATGAAGTTGAACACGTTGACGTACCCGGCGCACCACACGATCCCGGCGACACCGAGAACGGCCAGCCATTCACTCGACAGGTCCGAACCGGACAACAGCCACACCATCGTGCTGATCGGTACGACGAATTGGGCGACCAGGCGAGGCGTGGTTCCCAGCGATACCCGGTCGTCGATCAAGCCGACCACTCCCATGACGAGCGCACCGACCGAGATCGCCAGCGACGGCGTCGTCCGATCGCTGACGGCGAGCGCGACCAATGCGGCGATCGCCACGGCCGCTCCGCCGCCGCGCGGGACCGGCGTCGAGTGCGACGAACGCAGGTTGGGATGGTCGATCAGCTCGATCCGCACGAGCCACCACCGGGTCACCGGCGTGAGGAGCAGCGCGAGGCCCAATCCGGTGACGAAGGCCACCACGTCAGGACCCCTCGGGAGGCTCGTCGCTGGGGTTGAGCAGCTCGTCCGCGGTCAGCTCGCACTCGGGCTGACCGAGCGCACACAGCTGCTCGAGCGCCGCGGTGAGGCGGTCCTCGTCGCCCAGGCGAACCGCCAGCACCGCGTCGGCCCTCGACGTCTGGACGTTGTTGGGTTGCAGCTCCAGCGCCCGCTCGATCGACACCGCTGCTTCGTCGAGCTGTCCGGCATCGATCTGCCGGCGGGCGAGCAGCGACCACCAGAACGGCCGGTCGGGTTCGTCCTCGGTCACTCGCTGCCGCCATTCGAGCTCGTCGGTTCGGGGGGTGGCCAGTCTCGCGTCGCGGGCGTGGATCTGCGCGACGAGGTCGTCGACGATCGGGTCGCGGAGGTACAGGAGAGCCGCCACCTCGGCACGGTCACTGTTCCGGTCGTCAGCCGCGAGCTTGAGGAGCACGTCGGCGGTGAAGAGCGTGAGACCGAGGACGACGCCGACCGCGGTGAGCACCCCGACGGCGCCGCGTCGCAGGTGGAGGTCGATCCGGTCGTCGCCAGGGGCGGCCGCCCCGAACATGAGCATCGCCAGCGGCAGCGTGTAGACCGAGACCGGCTGCAGCATCCAGTGCAGCACGATCGGGACGAGCGCCCAGGCGAGCGGCCCGGAGACCCGAGGGAGCCACGCCGACACCCACGCGAGAAACAGCACCGCCCCGACCAGGCCCACCGCAACCAACACCCCGATGACGACGTTGTGGGCGTCGAACCACGGTGACGACGCCTCATTCGCGGCGTGCTCCCGCACGAAGTCGACTGAGAACCGGTGTTGGACGGCAGGCCGGAACATGCCGAATCCGTACCCTCGGATCGGCCGATCGCCCAGCGCCTCCAGCCCGTAGCCCCATGCCGTCAGCCGGCCGCCGCCCGCACCTTCTGCGAGTCGATCGGCGGCGTTGCGCCCGGCTCCGACGGCACGGTCGAGCAGCACCCCCGCCGCGATCGACCCGAGGCCGAGGACGGAGGCGGCGAGTCGATCCCGGGAACGATGCACGAGCAACACACCGACGAGGGCGACACCGGCGGCGGCCAGCGCGACCCGCGACCCCGACAGGCTCACGCCGACGCCCAGAACGACCACGGGGACGGTCTGCACTCGCCAACTGCGTGGCGACCATCGAACGGTCGCTGCGATGAGCGCCGACGCGCACACGGCTCCGAAGTAGACGGGATTGGTCAGGAACGCGCTCGGGCGGCCGCTGTCGAGCGCGAGCGGCCCGGTCCGCACATCGGCGAGCACCTGGACGGCGCCGACCAGGCCGACGACCGAGGCACCCCACACGTACACCTCCACCAGCGCGATCCGCCCACGATCGGACAGCTGTCGGCCCACGGCCCACAGCGCGCTCGAGGCGACGATCGTCCACGCACTGAGGTCCCGGCCGGCGCTGCCGAGCACCGCGGACCGCATTGAGCCGCTCGAGAGCGCGACGATCACGGTCCAGACGAGCGACGCTGCGAGGAGGCCCGCGGCCAGATCGCGACGCCGACAACGCGCGACCAGGAGTGCGAGACCGATCGGGGCCGCCATCAGCAGCAGGGCGGCCCGCAACGTCCAGCCGCCGAACATCAGCGGGGGAGCGAACAGCACCAGCAAGAGGAGGCAGATGACCAGCGCGGTGAGGTCCCAGCTGCTCAGACCGTGGCGCGCCGCGAACGAGGTGGGCGCGACCTTCTCGCGGTCCGGCTCGGCGACCGCGACCTCGGACATGGCAGCGACCGTACCGTCCGTCGACGGGCCCGTCATGGAGTCGGCCTCGCCCGGGCCACGGGCCCGAAACGTGCCCGACCGCGCGGGTCTCGGCTGGGAGAGGTCACGGTGCACACGAAGGTAGGAGCTCGCACGATCGACGGGACGCCTCGGCGGAGAGCTCGTCGTCGTCGATCATGGCGGCGAGATCGACCAGCGCGAGCCATGCGGCGAGCTCGGTCGGCTGCAGCTCGACGGCGCGTTCGAGATTGGCCCGAGCCTCGGGGAGCTCCATCGCGCGCACCTGGAGCCGGGCGACCTGGACCCATCGAATCGGCCTCGAGTTCTCCAACTCTGCGGCTCGATGCGCATGATCGATCGCATCGGCCAGACGATCGGGATCGCTGTCGCTCGCCTCGAGGTGCCAGCTCGCCACGATGGCTTCGACGGCGGGGTCTCCCACGAACAACTGCCGCGATGTCTCCACGCCGGCCTCGTCATCGGCGCGGAGTGCCCAGCGAAACGAGAGGTCGGCGACGCCGACATAGGCGACGAGCACGAGACCCGCGTAGAGGGGCCACCGTCTTCGCACCGGAGGCGAGTCGTGTTGCGGTGCGTCGCCTGCGAGACGTGGGGCAGCCGCACCGAGAACGAGCAAGGCGGTGGGCGCGGTCAGGATCGGAGTCGGCTGGAGCAGCCAACTGGCCGCGATCCCGAGGAACAGCGCAAGGAGCGGGCCCCGGCTGCTGCCGATGGACAAGAACGCGAACGCGAGGAAGAGCGCGAGCCCGACGATGCCGGTCGAGACGAGGATGAGGATGACGAGGTTGTGCGGGTCCGCCCAGGACTGTCGGCCCAACGCGGTCTCGTCTCGGACGAACTCGATCGTGAAGGCCTCCTGCACGCCCTCGCGGAAGAACCCGATCCCCGTGCCGGTGAGCGGTCGGTCGAAGACGCCCTCGATCCCATAGCGCCACACGTCGAGGCGTCCCTCGGTGCCCACCCCGAATCGGTCGACCGAGCTCCGGCCGTCGCCGATCTGTGAGACGACGTAGCCGAGCCCCAGGCCGCACACGGTCGCGGCGGCGCTCCAGACACTTCGCATCGTGCGCGTCGCCAGACAGACGACGGCGACGATCACCAGCGTCGTGAACAGCGCCACCCGAGAGCCCGACAACATGACGCCGTACGCAGCCGCCGCAAGTGCGAGCAGCGTCCAGCGGCGCCCCTCGGCGACATGCGCAGCTGCGGCGTAGGCCGCCGCGCCGGCGGCCATCGACCCGAAGTAGACGGGATTGACCAGCAAGCCGCTCGCCCGGCTCGGCGAGCTGGCGTAGAGGCCGGTCGCGATGCCGACCAGCACCTGGTACGTGCCGACGATCACGCTCAGACCGAGTGCTCCGATGACCGTTGGCCCGATGACCTTCGTCGCGCTCTTGGGGAGCATCCGGCCAATCGCCCACATCGACAACGCCCCGATCAAGGTCAGCGCGGAGTAGTCGCGGCCGGTCGCACCCTTGAGCGACAGCCACGGCGAGCTGGACAAGGCGGCGCCGATCACGAGCCATGCGGCGAACGCGGCGGCCGCGATCGTCGCCCGATCCCGCGTTCGAATCAGGCGCCACGCCGCCCACAGACCGACGGGCAGGGCGCCGACGAGCAGCGCGAGACGTGGCGTCCACCAGTCGAACCGGAAGACCGGCACGAACCAAGCGAGCGAACCGAACACCCACGCGACGACCGCTCGGTCGACCGCGGACGACGCTCGCCAGGCACGATCGAGCGCGCCACCCGGATGTGGCGTCGTCACGGCGGAGGTCATGGCCAGAAGCTAAGCGCGACAAGGCCCCGCAACCGATCGGTCGCGGGGCCTTGTGCAGTAGTTAGGTGTGTATCAGGCGCACTCGCCGGTGCCGACCAGCGTGTCGCCGGTCGTGCCCGAGATGTCGTAGTTGGCCGACAGGTCACGCATGAGACCCGCGTCGACGATGGACTGCTCGTCCACACCGCCGGCGCTGCCGTACTTGGCGAAGTAGGCCTCGACCGCAACCGACAGGGTGCGCTCGTCGGTCTGGCAGGCGTTGTCCTGCCCGTCGTCGGTGATGCCACGGACCGAGAACACCACGACGGTGGCCAGGATGCCGAGGATGACGATGACGATGAGGAGCTCGATGAGGGTGAAACCCTCGTCAGTCTTCTTCATGATGATGATTCCTTTTCCTTCCGCCCAGATTGGGCAGCCGATTCTCACTGTGTTGTGTTTCGCACCGTGAGACGGGCTCCCGGTGGCGCATACAGAACATCGGCCCGTTGGCGCGTCCACTTTAGAGGAACTCCACGAATTTTACGAGCGGCACCTCCAGCTCAAGTCAGGCGGCACACACGCCGATGACCCAGGAGGATATCGACGGAACGCGTTCGAACCGCCGCGAAGAGTTGCAGGAGTCGATCATGGCAAGACGCCGGAAAACCGCCACTGAGCTGGGACAACACCACATCTTCGGAGACGAGGAGGCCGCGCAGATGCGCGCCGACCTCGACGAGCTCCGCGGCCTGGTCGCCACGCTGCAGGACCGACTTCACTCGCAGTTCACAACGATCGCGGCGCATGCAGAAATTGCTCGCGATCAAGCGGAATTGGCCCGCAACGAGGCCCGCGCCGACCTCGACCGCACCCGCGACACGCTGATCGAGCTCATCGAACAGGTCCGCGGTGCGACCCATCATGTGCCGGGTTCGGCACCCGGTGCGTCGTTCGAGGCGAGCGCCGAACGCATCGCCGGCGTCGAGGGCCAGGTCGGGCAGCTCACGCAGCTCGTCGACCACTGCTTCGACCGCCAGCGCGAGCTCGCCGACACGATGGTCGCGCTGCTCGACACGGTGACTGCCGCCTCGTCGCACGAACCGGTCGTCGGCCTCGCCCTGAGCTGAGCCGACGCCGGCCGGTCACCCTGCTCGGGAACTGGCCATGGGCGGGCCCACGGACACGGTGGGCCGATCGAGACCGCCGTCCCGCGCGCGTAGCCACGAACTTGCGGACGGCCACGCGATTCGGCGCACGGATGCGCTGCCAGCGCGCAACTCCGCGGTCAGCGGACGACGCCGCGGTCAGCGGACGATTTCGACGCGGATGCCGGCCTCGTCCCATTCGGGATCCATCGGCACCCGGCTGATCGCCCGGCCCGAGGCCCGGCGGGCGGTCCACAGCATCGCGGCGGCGTCGTACATGTGCACCTGACCGGCGCCGTCGGGCGGCACGCGGGTGATCACGTCGTCGACACCGGGCAGCTTCGACCGGATCAGATCGAGGCGTTCGAGCTGCCCCTCCTCGTGGTACGGCGACGTGTGGAGGGGTTCGTCGCCGTTCATGTGCTGGAACGAGAGCGCCGACGAGGCGCTGTAGAACGACCGGCTGTGGAACGGCTGGATCTCCGTGGCCGCCTCGCGCATCCAGCGGAAGTGGCGGAAGTCGTTCTTGGTCAGCCAGGGCTCGATGCCGATCGCCTCCTTGCGCGACTTCGCGAACAGCGCGGCGCGCGAGGGGACCGGCCGGACGCTGACCATCCGCGGCCACCCGATCATCTGACGGGCTTCGCGATCGCAGCGCCGGTACTGCTGCCCGGGGTACTCGGGGTAGCCGAACGGGATGTTGACCGCCGCGAAGTCGAACTTCGGGCGGTAGTCCAACACCTCCATCAGCGTCTTGAGCACGAAGGCCTCCTCGGCAACCACGGTGACGCCGGCCAGGCGGCCGGGCAGCACCAACCACCCTCCAGGGCACGGCGTGACACCGCCGATCGCCTTGAAGGGATTCTGGTTCCGGGGCGCCATCGTCAGCCGGCGGGCGCGGGCTCGGCCGGCTGGGCGGCCGCAGCGGCTTCGGACGTGCCGTCGCCGTCGGTCTCGTCGCCCATGTTCTGGCCCGAGCCCGACGTGGCGACCTGGCCGGCTGCGGCCGTGGCCTGAGCCTGTGCCTGCGCACGGAGGGTCGAGACCTGCGCCTGGATCTCGGCGGGGTAGGCCGAGATCGACTGCGCCATCTCCATCGTGACGAGCCCGGACGTGACGAGGCGGGCGAGGTCCATCTCGATCGTCTGCATGCCGTCGGGACCGCCCGTCGCCACCACGTTGCGCAGCTGGCGGCTCTTGCCCTCGCGAACGAGGTTGCGAACGGCCTCGGTGCCCATCAGGACCTCGTAGGCGGCGACGCGACCACCGCTGATCGCCGGCAGGAGGCGCTGTGACACCACGCCCTGCAGCGCACCGGCGAGCATCGTCTGGATCTGGTCGCGCTTGTCGGACGGGAACACGTCGATCATGCGGTCGAGGGCCTGGGACGCGTCGTTGGTGTGCAGCGTGGCGAACACGAGGTGGCCGGTCTCGGCGAGACTCAGCGCGATCTGGATCGACTCGAGGTCGCGCATCTCGCCGAGCAGCACGACGTCGGGGTCCTCACGCAGGGCGCTGCGCAGACCCTGTTCGAACGAGACGGCGTCGGTGCCGACCTCGCGCTGGTTGACCATGGCCACCTTGTGGTGGTGCAGGTACTCGACCGGGTCCTCGATGGTGAGGATGTGGACCGGCTTGGTCTCGTTGATGCGGTCGATCATGGCCGCCAGCGTCGTCGACTTGCCCGAGCCGGTGGGGCCCACGGCGAGCACCAGGCCGTACGGCTTGTTCAGCAGCGCGGTCGCCGAGCGGGGCGCACCCAGCTCTTCGAGCGAGCGCACACGGAACGGCACGACGCGCAGTGCGAGCGCCAGCGAGTTGCGCTGGTGGAAGGCGTTCGCACGGAACCGGCCCAAACCGGGGATGCCGAACGAGAAGTCGACCTGCTTCATCTTGCCCAGTTCGTCGACCTGCTCGTCGTCGAGCAGCGACATCACCATGCGGGTGGTGTCGTCGCCGTCGAGGACCTTCACGTTCTCGAAGCTGACGAGCGTGCCGTCGCGGCGCGCCGTCGGCGCGCGTCCCACCGTGAGGTGGAGGTCGGAGGCACCGGAGTTGACCGTTGCCTGGAGGAGGGTCACGAGGACCGGATCTGGCTCTGACATCAGATTTCCCTTCCGCGAGTGCCCACCGGGCCTAGCGTGCTGACGAGATGGAGACGACACTGGTCCTGGTTGCCTGCGCCGTGATGGGTGTGGTGATCGGCTCGTTCCTGACCGTGGTGGTCGATCGCGTGCCGCGTGGCGGTTCGGTGATGACGCCGCCGAGCGCATGCGGCTCGTGCGGTCATCGATTGCTGCCGGCCGATCTGGTGCCGATCGCGAGCTGGGTGGTGCTCAGGGGCAAGTGCCGCCACTGCGGCACGCCGATCGGCGCCGAGCCGCTCGTCATCGAGCTGGCCACGGCCGGCATGTTCGTTCTGTTCGGTCTGAAGTTCGGCGCCGACCCGGTGCTGCCGGCGTTCTGCGTGCTCGGCGCAGCGCTGGTGGCGCTCGTGTGGATCGACCTCCACGAATTCAGGCTGCCCAGGGAGATCACGTACACGGCGATCGCGCTCAGCAGCATCATCATCGTGATCGCTGCGCTGGTGAACGACGAGCCCGAGCGAATCTGGCAGTCCGCGCTGGGCGCCGGTATCGCGCTGGCGATCATGGGCCTGATCTACGTGGTCAGCCGCGGCGGCATGGGCGACGGCGACGTACGCCTCGCGCCGTTGCTCGGGCTGCATCTGGGCTACCTCAACCCGGGCATCGTGCCGGTCGGGCTGTTCTACGGCTTCTTGATCGGGGCCGTGGTCGGTCTGGCGGCGATGGCCGTCGGCAGCGCGGGCCGCAAGACGGCGCTGCCGTTCGGACCGTTCTTGGCGGCCGGCACGGTCATGGCCGTGTTCGCCGGCCAGTGGTTCGTCGATCTCGTGTGGCAAGGCTGATCACGCGTCCTCCTGCACTCCGTTGAGCACGCCGTACATGGCGGACACGAGTGCGATGGCGACGAAGCCGACGACGGCACCGACGAAGAGGATCATGATCGGCTCGAACAGCGTGGTGAAGGTCTTGATGCGGTACTCGAGCTCGCGGTTGAAGTACTCGGCGGCCACTTCGAGCTGCTCGTCGAGCGTTCCGGTCTCTTCACCCACCTTGAACATCTGCCGGGCGGCGCCGGGGAAGAGCTCGGTCTCGATGAGCGGCTGGGTGAAGCCCGAGCCCTCGAGCATCTGCTGGCGGGCGATCTCGAGCTGCTCGCGGTAGACGATGTTGGACACCGCCTCGGTCGTGGTCTCCATCGCCGGCGGCACGGCGACGCCGGCCTGCAGCATCGTGCTGAGCACCGAGCAGAAGCGCTCGAGGATCGAGTACTCGATGATCCCGCCGATGATCGGGATCTTGAGCGATGTTCGTTGCCAGATCTCCTTGCCGGTCGGATGCATCGCGAGGAAGGCGACCGTCGCGGCGAACAGGAGGAAGCCGATCGCGGTGATGTACCAGAGGTCGGTGAAGAACCGGGCGAAGAAGAGCATGATCCGCGTCGGCAGCGGCAGCTCGGCGTCGAGCTCTTCGAACAGCGGCTTGAACTGGGGCAGCACGTAGCCGGCCAGGACCATGACGGTGAAGAGCGCCATGATCATGACGACGCCCGGATACGCGAGCGCGCCGACGACCTTCGAGCGGGTCTCCATCTCGCGGGAGATGTAGTCGGCGAGCGACTCGAGCGACTCGTCGAGCCGGCCGGTCAGCTCGGCCGCCTGGAGGATGCCGATGTAGTAGTTCGGGAACACGGTGGGGTGCTGCGCGGCGGCTGCCGAGAACAGCCCGCCGTTGCGCAGGTCGTCGACCATGTCGCCGACCGCACGCCGCAGCGCCACGTCGGTCGACTCGTCGCCGATGGTGGTGAGCGCATCGGTGATGGGGATGCCGGCCTTGACGAACACCGCCAGCTGGCGGGTGAAGTTCATCAAGTTCTTCTTCTTGACCTTCTCCTTCGTCAGCTCGAAGTCGAGCATGCCGCGCGACTCTTCGATCTTGATCGGGAACAGGTTCTGTTCGACGAGGATGGTCCGAGCGGTGCCGATGGTGTCGGCCTTCGTGGTGCCTTCGATCTCTGCGCCGGTGGCGTCGATGGCGGAATATGCGAACTTGGGCATGAGGTGCTCCGGGGGTCAGGAGGCGAACAGAGTCTTGACGACTTCGTGGATGGTCGTGACGTCGTCTTCGACGAGCTGCATCGCCTCGCGGAGCATGGTGCGCATGCCCTGGGCGACCGCCAGACGACGGAGTTCTTCGGTGGTGGCCCAGCCGACGATGAGACGGCGGAGTTCCGGCGTGATCTTCAGCAGCTCGTAGACACCGATCCGGCCGTGGTAGCCGGTGTTCGAGCAGTAGCTGCAGCCGCGCCCGCGGAAGAAGTGCACCTTGTCGGAGCCACCGCTGTGCTGGCGGAACACGGCGATCTCGTCGGCGGTGGGCTCGTACTCTTCCTTGCAGTTGTCGCAGATCCGGCGCACGAGGCGCTGCGAGACCACGGCGACGACCGCAGAGGCGACGAGGAAGGCCTCGATGCCCATGTCGAGCAGGCGGTGGACCGCCGCGACGCTGTCGTTGCCGTGCAGCGACGAGAGCACGAAGTGACCGGTGAGCGCCGACTGCACGGCGATGCGGGCGGTGTCGGCGTCGCGGACCTCACCGACGAGGATGACGTCGGGGTCCTGGCGCAGCAGCGCCTTGAGGCCGGTGGCGAACGTGAGGCCGGCCCGCTCGTTGGTGCCGACCTGGTTGATGCCGGGGAACACGTACTCGACGGGGTCCTCGATGGTGGTGACGTTCTTGCCGCCCGAGTTGATCTCGAGCAGCGTCGCGTACAGCGTCGTGGTCTTGCCGGCGCCGGTGGGGCCGGCGCAGATCACCATGCCGTACGGGGCGTGGACGATCTTGGAGTAGGTGTTGTACGTCTCGCGCGGCATGCCGAGCTCGTTGAGGCCGACCATCGACTTGCTCTTGTCGAGCAGACGCATGACGACCTTCTCGCCGAACACCGTGGCCACGGACGACACACGGACGTCGAGGGGTCGACTGTCGACCGTGGTCGAGAACTGGCCGTCCTGGGGGGCGCGCTTCTCGACGATGTTCATCGACGACATGATCTTCAGCCGGCTGACGAGCGGGTTGTGCGCCGTGAGGGGGAGGCGCACCACCTCGACGAGCTGACCGTCGATGCGGTACCGAACGCGGACGTCCTTGTCGAGCGGCTCGATGTGGATGTCGGACGCGCGATCTCGCAGGGCCTGACCGACGATCCGCGACACGAGCTGCACGACAGGGGCCTGGTCGTCGAGGCTGACCTCGTTGATGGCCTCCTCGGCGGCCTGTTGCGCCGCATCGGTTTCCTCGAACGCAGCGACCAACCGGCCAATGTCGGCGTCGGAGCGCCAGATCTGCTCCATGTAGGAGGTGATGGTCTTCGGGTCGGTGGCGACCCAGTCGAACTTCTTGCCGGCGGCGGACTCGGCCGCATCGCGCTTGGTCGTCGAGCAGTCGGCCGACCAGACGGTGACCTTGCCGCCGGACTCGGCGACCGGGATGAAGAAGAACTTGCGGGCGACCTTCTCCTCGACGTGCTCGCCGAGCTCGAGGTCGACCTCGGCCGAGGTCGGGTCGGCGACCGGGAGCCCACATGCCTTGCTGAGGGCCTGGGCGTACTCGGCGCGCCCGACGCCGTACTTCGTGAGCAGCATCTGGCCGAACGGCCACAGCTCCCCGTTGGCCTCACCGAGCGCCTCGGCCAGCCGCTCGCCCTCGAGGTGGCCGGCCTCGACGAGGGCCTGACCCAGCGCGACGCACTCCTCGACGCTCTCGCCGGGGCGTTCTTCGACAGCAACTGCGCCGCCACCCTCGTCGGGCGTCTTCTTGTCGTCTTTGCCTTTGCGCAACGCCATGGTGTGGACCCCGTTAGCTTCCTTCCGCTGCTTCGCTGATCGCGGCAACGCCGGAGATGTCATCGGCACCTTCGTCCGCGTTCTTCAATTGTTCGTCATCACCGGCGGACGCGCCGTCGCCGGTGCCGGTGCCGGCGTCGTCCTTCAGGACGAACTTGGTGGGGTCGATCTCGAGCAGCGCCCGCTCGATCTCCTCCATGCGATCGAGCTGCACGGCGGTGGAGACGTCGAGCGTGACGTCGCTCATGTTGGTCTCGACCTCGGTCAGGCGGACGGCGAGGCCGTCGGTCTTCTCGTTGACGCCCTTCTCGAGGCGCTCCATCTCGATCCGGACGAGCATCGCCTCACCGGCCGCGCTCGACATCTTCTCCTTGAGCTCGTCGATCGCCTCGGCGTCGATGCCCTGGGCCGCTTCCTCGGCAGCCTCGATCCGGCGGTCGGTCTCGACGAAGCGGTCGTCGATCGCGGCGATGCGGTCGTTGACCACGCCGAGGGCCTCGTCGAGGCCCGAGCTGACGCGGCTGACGTGGACGTCGATCTCGGCGATCTTCTGGCCGTTGTCCTCTTGCATGCGGCTCTCGGTCGCGAGCAGCCGGTTGTTGAACCGGTCCTCGGCGTCGTTCATCTTCTGGGTGACCGACTGACCGACCTCGTTCTGGAACCGCCGGACGGTCGAGTCGTTCTCCTCGACCAGCTTCTTGAGCGCATCGACCTGCGACCCGATGTCGGTCTGCAGTGCCTCGCCCAGTTCGTCTTGGCGCTGCTCCATGCGCTGGGACACGTCGTTGAAGTAGGTGACCATGCGGGCCGCCTGCTCGTCGAACTTGCGGAGGTTGGTGTCGAGGCCGTCGACCCGGCGGTTCATGGCCTCCTGGTCGTCGCGCACCTGGGCCAGCATCGGCCGGGCCGCTTCGTTGACGAGCCCTTCGAGGCCGCTCGTGACGTCGTCGAGACGACGGGTCTGCCGGGCCTCGGCGTCGTCGAGACGCTGCTCGAGGGCCTTGCGGACGGTGTCGGCGTGGCCCTCGGAGCGGTTCTGGACCTGCTCGAGGGCCTGGACGACTGCGGCGAGCTGCTGGTTGAACTCGGCCCGGATCTCGGCGCGATCGCGACGGCCCTCCTCACGGAGCCGGTCGACCTCCGCGACGACGGCGGACGCGTGGCGCTCGAGCTCGGCCTGCACTGCGGCAACCAAGCTCTTGCGAAACTCGTCGATCTCCGTACTCATACGCTCACGATCCTCCCGCTGGACCGCCACGGGGCACGTGGCGGCGAACCCCTTCGGGTCACGGATCACGTATCGGCAACAGCTCCGGGAAGCTTGAGGAACCGCAGACGAACGCGCGCGCCCGACTGCGACCCCGCCCGTGGTCACGCAACCATGCTCCCACTCTTGTTCAGGTGAATGTTCGCATTTTCTCAAGATACTCGACGCGCGCCCCGATACAGGTTCGTAGCGCTCGAACGGCCCGGGAAGTCACACCGATGTCATTTCGCCAGGTCACGAGCAGACGAGCACAGTCGGAGGAAACGCAAGAATGCGACGCCTATCACTCTCAACGAAGCTGTTCGCAGCCGCGCTGCCACTCGTGGTCGCCGTGGGTGCGATGCTCGCGCTGACGGTGCGGAGCGACCTGCAGACCGTCGAACAGGCCGAGTCCAACGCGCAGCTGGGGAGCCTGTGGGATCCACTGATCACCGCGCTGACCGCCGTCGAGGCCGAGGCCGCAGAGTCGACGGGCGAGACGCCGGTCGACGACGTCAACGGTGGTCGCCGGGCGACGGACCAGGCGATCAACGACCTGCGCGACGCCGTCGAGGGCCTCAGCGCCTTCCAGGCGGCCTCCGAGCACATCACGACCAGCCGCTCGTCGCTGTCGGCGGCCCGCCGGTCGCTCGACATGGCGTCGATCGCACCCGAGATGCAGTCCGAGGTCGATCCCGTCCTCGCCTATGACGCTGCTGTTCGCGAGCTCGTCTCGGTCGGGCAGCTGCTGCCGTCCGAGGCCGGCGACCGCGAGCTCGGCCGCGAGCTGCTCGCCGTCGTCAAGCTCGCCGAGGCCAAGCTCGCCGCGAACGGCATCATCGCCGGTGCCAGCCAGTGGCCGAACGACACCAACGACCGCTCGCCGCTCGTGCAGGCCCGGAACGGGTTCACCGAGTTCGACGCCGTGCTCGGCGAGTTCGAGGCCGTCGCCCCCGAGGAGTGGGCGAGCCAGTACCGCCAGAGCGGCTACGGCGCCGCGATCGGCGGCTACCGCACCCAGCTCGACAACGTCGTGCGCGCCGCCGCCCAGGGCGAGATCCAGTCGTTCGACACCGGCGGCTTCAGCCAGGTGGTCGCACAGGGCGTCGAGTTCCAGAGCATCATCAGCCAGTCGATCGTCGAGCGCGCCGAGGCCGAGGTGGCCAGCACCCGCCAGGCTGCGCTGGTCCGGACCGCGATCATCCTCGGCGCCGTCCTGCTCGCCGGGCTCGTGGCCTGGATGATCACCCGTTCGATCACCCGCCGGATCAAGGCGGTGTCGGCGGGCGCCAAGCAGGTCGCCACCGAGCAGCTGCCGGCGCTCGTGGGCGCCATGCGCGATCCTCGGGGCAAGGCCTCGCTGCCCCCGATCGACCCCGTCAACGCCAAGGGCAGCGACGAGCTCGCCGAGCTCGCGCACTCGTTCAACTCGATGCAGGGCACGCTCGTCGACGTCGCCCACGAGCAGGTCGAGGTGCTGCGGCGCGGCGTGTCCGACATCTTCGTCACGATGGCCCGCCGCAACCGGTCGCTGATCGACCGGCAGCTCGCGATGCTCGACGAGTTCGAGGCCGAGGTCGACGATCCGGACGTGCTCGCGAACTACTACCAGCTCGACCACATGGCGACCCGCATGCGTCGCAACAGCGAGTCGCTGCTCGTGCTCGCCAACGCCGAGCCGAAGCGCCGCCGGGTCAAGGCGACCGAGATCGACGACGTCGTCCGCGCCGCCATCGGCGAGGTCGAGGACTACCGCCGCATCGACATCGAGGCGCTCGAGAGCCTGCAAGTGCGCGGCAACGTCGTCGCCGACGTCTCGCACCTCCTCGCCGAGCTGCTCGACAACGCCACCTCGTTCAGCCCGCCCGACAGCGCCGTGCGCGTCGGCGGCCGCCGTGCGGACGACTCGTACATGCTGCGCATCGTCGACAACGGCGTCGGCATCGGCCCCGAGCGGATGGCCGAGCTCAACGAGCTGCTGCGCGATCCCCCGATCGTCGGGCTCTCCGTCGAGGCGACGCTCGGCATGTCGGTCGTGTCGCTGCTCGCCCACAAGCACGGGATCGCGGTCACGCTCTCGACCGGCAACCCGGGCCTGACCGTCGACGTCGTGCTCCCCTCGGCGCTGTTCGGCCCGATCGACGTGCCGCTCGACGCACCGGCCACCGCCGCAGCCGCTGTGCCGACGCCGGCTCCGGCCGCCGCCGAGCAGCCGGTCGTGCCGCCCGATGCCGCCGAGGCACCCACGGTGGCCGAACCATCGCTGGCCGAGCCGGCGCCGGCGCCTGCCGCCGAGCAGCCGTTGGCCGAGCCCACACTGGCCGCCGAGCCGGCGGACGATTGGGCGAGCCTCTCGCTCGAGGCGTCGCTGCTCGAGCCGCCCGTCGCCGACGCGGCGGCGACCGAAGCGACCCCGTCGATCGACGACGAGACCATCGAGCTCGACGTCCGCGAGGTGGCCGCCGAGCCCGCAGTGACCGAGGCGGCTGCTGCCGAGCCGTCGCAGGCGGTCGCAGATGACGATGCCCCGCTCGACGAGGCACGGCCCGCGGTCCCCGCGGCCGACGACTGGTCGGCGCTGGCGCTCGACGTCTCGCTCACCGAGAGCACCGTCGACACCCCCGACACCTACGACACGTTCGAGACGTTCGAGACGTTCGAGACGACCGAGACGACCGAGACGACCGAGGCCACGGAGACCACGGAGGCCACGGAGACCACAGAGGCGCCAGTCGCTGGGCCCGACGCCGGCGAGGAGACGTTCACGCCGGCGCTCGGTGCCGCCCTCGGACTGCCCGACCTGCCGCCGCCGGACGAGGCTCCGGCCGCCCGCCCTGCCGGCGAGTTCGACATCCCGCCGGCACCGCCGATCTCGGTCGACGGCCTGGCGATGCGACCGGTGACGCCCGACACGGCTCGCCCCGCACCCGACATCGAACCCCCTGCACCGGCTCCGTCGGGGCTGCCCACCCGCAACCCGGGCACGGGCCCGACGGGTCCCGATCGACTCGCCGATCCGGCACCGTCGGGTTCTCCCGTCACCGCCGGCGAACCCAGCGCCCTGCAGGCGGCGCTGTCGGCCTTCGACTCGGCCCGCAACGCCGGGGCGCTCGCTCCGCCCTCGTTCGACTCGGACTCGTCCGGGCTCTCGTCGAGCCTCGACCTGCCGACCCGGACCCGCGTCGGTGATCCGGTCGCTCCCATCGAGGAGCCGGCTTCGACATCACGGTCCGAGCTCGACCCCGAAGCTCTCAGAGAGCGCCTCCGGGCGTTCCAGAGCGAGTTCAAGACCGGTGCCACAGACGCCGACAAGTACGACAACCACACGGATCTCGGAGGGGATCGTCGATGAACGCAGCAGACAACCTCAACTGGCTCGTAGCCCGCTTCGTCCAACAGGTCGCAGCCGTCCGTCAGGCGGTCGTCGTGTCGTCCGACGGGTTGCCGCTGGCGGTCTCCGACGGTGTCGACCGCGAAGCCGCCGAGCGTCTCGCTGCGGTCGCCTCCGGCATGATCGGCCTCGCGTACGGATCGGCCGGCCGCTTCGGCGCCGGCGCCGTCTCGAACGTGATCGTCGAGATGGAGAACGGTTGGATGTTCGTCACCGGCATCCGCGACGGCTCGCTGATGTGCGTCGTCACCTCCAAGAACGCCGACATCGGCACCATCGGCTACGAGATCGCCGTGTTCGCCGACCGCGCTGGTGAGGTCCTGACCCCCGAAGTCCGCGAAGAGCTCAAGTCGCTCATGATGTCGAGGGCGTGATCGTGATGGGAGACATCGACGTGGGGGTCGATGAGTTCGACGCCGACGCCGACGATGAGACCGGCCGGTTGATCCGGCCCTACGCCATCACCGGCGGCCGCACGGGCGGCGAGATCGACATCAGCCTGGAGGCACAGATCCAGGCCAGCACTCGAGCCTCGCAGCATCTCGGCGCATACCGCTGGGAGGCTGCCAAGCTGGTCGAGCTCGTCCAGGCGCCGATGGCGCTGATCGAGATCGCCGCACGGCTCGAGATCCCGATCGGCGTCGCCAGGGTGCTCGTCGCCGATCTCGTCGGCGACGGTGCCGTCGTGCTCCACACGCCCCAGACAACTCAGAACTACTCCAGCCTCTTGGAAAGGGTGCTCGACGGTGTCCGCAACCTCTGATCCCACGATGCCCGCGCAGAACGGGAAGATCCCCGTCAAGATCGTCGTCGCCGGCGGTTTCGGCGTCGGCAAGTCGACCTTCGTGAACACGGTCTCGGAGATCGAGCCGCTCCGTTCCGAAGCGACGATGACCACCGCCTCCGCACAAGTCGACGACCTGTCGCAGATCGGCGCCAAGCAGACCACCACGGTCGCGATGGACTTCGGCCGCGTCTCGTTGACGCCGGAGATCGTGCTGTACCTGTTCGGCACCCCGGGGCAGGAGCGGTTCCACTTCATGTGGAACGAGCTGGCCCGCGGCGCGATCGGCGCGGTGATCCTCGCCGACACCAGGCGCCTCGGCGACTGCTTCGCAGCCATCGACTACTTCGAGTCGCGCCAGATGCCGTTCATCGTCGCCGTCAACCCGTTCGACGGTCATCGCACCCACAGCCTCGAAGCGATCCGCGACGCGGTCCAGATCGACCAGGGGATCCCGATGCTGTTCTGCGACGCCCGCGATCGCGCCGACGTCAAGAACGGCCTCATCGCCCTGGTCGAGCTCGCGCTCCGCCGCGAGCGAGCCAAGGCGGCCGTCTAGATCGGGCTGCGCCGACCGGCGAAGCCGGCTCGGCTGCGCCTGACCGAGCTCGCCGCCGCCGCTGCGCTTCGGCGCTCGCCCACCTCCGCCGCGCGACGGGGTCGACCGGCGCGGGGCACATCCCCGCGACGCGCTCGACACGCCGGCTCGGCTGCGCCTCACCGAGCTCGCCGCCGCCACCGCGCTTCAACACCGCGAGCCCTTCGGGCTCGGCCCACCCCGCCATGCGACGCGGTCGGCCGGAGCGAGGTGCATCTCGCAACGCGCTCGACACGCCGGCTCGGCTGCGCCTGACCGAGCCCGCCGCCGCCGCTGCGCTTCGACACTGCGAGCCCTTCGGCTCGGCCCACCCCCACGGGGCGACGCGGTCGGCGGTCATGTGACCCGGCTCCGGTGACGACCGCCCGGAGTGCAGCGCCATGGCAGCGATCGCGCCGACAGATGTCCTGATGACTGCCACGAAGTCGACGGACTCGGCGCAGCCCGGTCGTCGCGCTTCAGCCGACGGCGACCTCGGCGGTGCGGTCGGCCAGGGCGGGGACACCGAGCCGCTGGCAGGTCTCGGCGAAGTCGGGGGTCGGACCTGTCCACTTCCAGTCGTCGACCTCGCCGACCGGCGCATCGCGGTCGACCGTGGCGATGATGCGGAACAGGAGCGCCAGCTCCATGTTGTCCTGCAGCGTCTTGGAGAGCTTCGCCGCGCCGCGAAGCCCCTCGACGTCCCACAGGCTGGCTTCGGGCGGGATCGCCTCGAGGTGTCCGTAGCGGGCCAGCACGAGCGACGTCGACTTCGCGCCCCATCCCGGCAGGCCCGGGAAACCGTCGGCCGTGTCGCCGACGAGGCCGAGGTAGTCGGGGATCGACGCCGGGCCGACGCCGAACTTCTCGCGCACGGCGTCCTCGTCGATGACCTCGCGCTTGCGGCGGTCGTACTGCACGACTCGCCGACCCTGGACGCACTGGCCGAGATCCTTGTCGGGCGTCACGATCAGCACCTGCTCGACGCGCTCGTCGGCGGCGGCGACCCGCGCCGCGGCGCCGAGCGCGTCGTCGGCTTCCCACTCGACCATCGGCCAGGTCGTGACGCCCATGGCGATCAGCGCCTCCTCCATCACGGGGATCTGCTCGAGCAGCTCGGGCAGCATGCCCTCGCTGGTCTTGTAGCCATCCCACAGGTCGTTGCGGAACGACTCGATCACGTGGTCGCTGGCGACGCCGACGTGGGTGGCGCCGTCCTCGAAGAGCTGCAGCGTCGAGGTCAGGACGCCGATCGTGGCGTCGTACGGCCCTGGGTCGCGGCCACTCTCGCTGCGCCGGTTGGCGCTGCCGAAGTGCTGCCGGAACAGCTCGTAGGTGCCGTCGACGAGGTGGACCTTCACGCCGCCGAACCGTACCCGATGCTCCGTTGCCGGGGATCGGAGGTGATGTCCGTACGCGACGAGGCTCCTGGCGAGTGAGGCGGTGGCCAGGCGATCTGCGGCACACGGACGATGCCGATGAAGGCTGCTCCATTCCTGGCCTGACCTGGTTCACGGGCGCCCGTTGCACAGGACCCGACCACCACCTCACCCGCCGGGAGCCCGACGAGTGGGGTCCAGGATACCCCTCGGATAGCCTGGCCGGAACACCAGGAGGGGTGCGAGAGCGGCCGAATCGGCACGCTTGGAAAGCGTGTGAAGGGCAACCTTCCGTGGGTTCGAATCCCACTCCCTCCGCTCCGGCCTCGGGGCTGCGCCCCGCTCGCTCCGCTCGCACGCATCACCGCCCGGCTCGCCGGCGTTCGCTCGGTCGGGGCGGACGTCCGTCCGAAGCCACCGAGTTCGAGAGCGCCGGCAAGGCTTCCGCTCCGAGTTCAGGCCGAGCGTGGTCCGCGTCGTGCGATCGCGCGTACGTCGGGGTGACCGGAGAGCGCCGTCTGCCACGATCGTCCGCCGTCGGTGCTGACGACGACGTCACCCGACGGCAGCGCGATCGCCGCGACGTCGTCGTCGGCGACGAGGCGGCCGCGGTCGATCGAGCCGTCGAGGTCCGGCAGGGCGGAGAGCCGCGTGAGCGTGTCGCCGTCGAGTCGGTACACCGCGCCGTCACGCCCGAACGGACCGGATGACACGCTGACCAGGGCTCCGCCGTCCACGGCAGCGACGGCTCGGGCGTACGTGGCGTGCAGCCCGTCGGTGAAGTGGGTCCACGATGCGCCCCGATCGGTGCTGCGGGCGAGACCGCGTGCGCCGGTCGCGGCCCAGAGGACTCCATGGTCGTCGATCGCGACGTCGTGGACGTCGACGAGCAGGTCGATCGTCGGCGCCCAGGTCCCGAGGTCGGCGGATCGGAGGATCCCGCCGACATGAACGTTGACGAAGCACTCCGAGCCGTCCGAGGCGATCGAGTACACGTCAGCCGGACCGCCCCACGGGGTGTGCCAGTCCTCGTGCGTCGGCGCACGATCGAAGGCGTCGATGCGATGCGGATGACCGTCCGGGGTCACGCGCCACAGTCGTGCGTTCGCGCCGCCGACCAGGATGTCGTCGCCGTGCCAGGCCAGCACACGGAGTGGCCCGTCGCCGATCGAGGCGACGTGGGTCCAGTCGCCGTCGCCGGCGCTCAGGTGGATGGCGGCACCGTCGACCAGGGCGGCGATCCGGCCGCTCTCGGGGTGGACCGCGAGATCGGTGATGTCGTGGTGGGCGAGTTCGATCTGCCCGTCGGCGACGACGAGCCCGTCGGGCGTCGCGAGGACGAGTCGTCGGGCAGCCTCGCTGATGGCGAGATCATCGCTGCCGGGCAAGGTGTGGTGGGGGGAGGCCATACGGTCGACGGTACGACTTCAACCTCGGTTGAAGTCAAGCGCCGTCGGTGGCGCTCAACGATCGCCGGGTCGTTCGGACCGGCGACCATTCCGTCAGCGAAGTGCATCGGCGAACTGGTCGCGGTGATCCGTCCACCAGCGGCGCCGACGGTCGTACTTCTCGATGCCACCGGTCTGCGCCAGCGTCGCCTCGTCGTGATCACGTCGGGCGGCGAGCTCGATGCGGTCGATGGCATCCTCCATCGCTGTGAGCAGCCCGTCTCGTCCCTCCCGATCCAAGCCGTAGGCGTCGGCGATCAGCCGCAGCCGTTCCGGCCGGTCGGCGGGCCGCCAGCCCATCCGAGCCCGGTCGACGTCGTCCTCGATCGGCACACACACCCGTGCGAATTGAGCGAGGTCGTAGACCGGACGACCAGGGGCGGCGAACTCGAAGTCGAGCAGGGCGACGGCGACGCCGTCTCGGAAGACGACGTTCGAGAGCTCGACGTCGTTGTGGCACACCACGGTCCCACCCGCCGGGTCGGCCAACCGGTCGCTCCACGCGAGGCTCGACGGGTCGAAGCCGCGGGCCGCGTCGTGGAACGCGCGCAGGAGCATGGCGATCGACGCGAGGGCAGCGTCCGACTGGCTCCAGTCCGGATAGGGCACCACCGGCACCTCGCCGTCGATGAACTCCAGGCGTTCGCGCCCGTCGGGGTCGCGGCCGAACGGACGCGGAGCACCCTCGAATCCGGCCTCTCGCAGCGTTCGCAACAAGGCGTGGATCGAATCGGAGTGTGAACTCGACGGGCGGAGGACGTGCGGGCCGAGACGAACGACCCGGCCGGCGTTCGTGATGCCGCCACCGAGTTGCTGCTGTTCCACCGGGCCATCCTGCCAGGCGATCGGCAGCTCGGTTCCTCCGGCTACCCCACCGCGAGCCTGCAAGACTTGCCGGCATGCAGTCGGAGCTCGAGGAGGCCATGGAGCTGGCGCTCGACGAAGCTCGGGCGGCGGTCGGCCACGGCGACGTCCCCGTCGGCGCGGTGGTGCTGCGCGAGGGCCGGGTGATCGCCTCCCGGCACAACGAGCGCGAGCTCACCGGCGATCCGACCGCACACGCCGAGATCTTGGCGCTGCGCGACGCAGCGGCCGAGGTCGGCCACTGGCGGCTGGACGACTGCACCATGGTCGTCACCCTCGAGCCGTGTCCGATGTGTGCCGGCGCGATGGTGAACGGCCGCCTCGGCCGGCTCGTCTTCGGCGCCACCGACCCGAAGGCGGGCGCCGCGGGGTCGTGCTTCGACCTCGTCGACAGTCCACTGCTCAACCACCGCGTCCAGACGGCGGGCGGGGTACTCGCCGGTGACTGTGGTGCGCTGCTCGTCGAGTTCTTCGCCGCACGCCGGCGCTGAACACGAGCCGCCGTCAGCGGCGGCGCAGGCTGCCGATCAGGCGGCGCAGGGCCGACGTCCGCTCGGGCTCGTCGCCCTGCTCGTCGCTCGCCGGCTCGGGCTCGTCGGCGGGCAGGATCGGGGTGGCGCTCGGCGGCACCTCGTCGAACACCGACGAGCCGCCCTGGGTCCACACGCTGTGCTCGCTACGAGCAGCAACACGCGCCGGCAGGACCAGGTCGCCGTCGGGCGACGTCGCCGACCAGGGATCGGTCGGTGACTCCGGCTCGGCATCTTCGACCGCCGGCGACTCCGACTCGGGCGGGGTGTCGTCGGCCAGGCGCCGGCGCGGCGCCAGCGTTCCGGTCTCGATCGAGGCGACTGCACGGCGAACCGCGAGCACGACGTCGTCGTCCTCGTCGCCCGCCTCGGGGCCGCCCACCGTGAGCGCATCGAGGTCGATGCTCGGTCCGGCGATCGGTGTCGCCGGCTCGGGCTCGGCGGGCACGGCGGTCTCGGTGCCGATGCGGGCCGTCAGCCCGGGCCGGTCGAGATCGGGATGGTCCGGCACGGCCGACTCGACGGCTCCGAACTGCTCGTCGACCTCACCGGTCGGCCAGATCACCTCGAACCGGTCGGCG
>NZ_JASJCS010000154.1 GCF_030065885.1 Ilumatobacter sp.
CGGTCTCGCCGGAGACGTTGACGGGCGTGCTGCTGATCGCCGTAGGCATCGGCGCCACCACGGTCATCGTCGCGACGGTCCGCCGTCGTTCCCAGGTCGCTGGCTTGCTGTTCGGGGTCTACGTGGCGACGATGGCGGCGCTCGTGGTGCTGGCCAGCTGAGACGAGCGACCGACGGCGACATCCTGCGACCCGGTGCCGTTCATCGCGGGCGCCCATGACCATCGGCCCTACCTCGCCGGCGCAGGGTGTTGCGAGGATCAGATTGGGCCCGACGTTGGTCGGCGGGCCTTCCGGGCCGGTTCGGGGCCGGTGCCGGCAAGCCCGCGAACCCATGGGAGCCAAGGAGCGACGATGTCATTCGAGCACGCACTCTTCGTGACCTTCTCCCATCCGCACACCCCGCAGGCGCTGCGTCAGGTCGTGGAGCTGATCCGGCGGCACGACGGCCGGACGACTGCGATGGCCGTGATCGCGCCGGCGCCGGCGCTCCAGCGCCTCCTGACGCCGCACGGGACGACCGAGCAGGTCGAGACCATGCTCCGCGAGGAGCTGCTCAGCGACCTGCACGACTGGACGAAGCGGGCGACCAAGGAGAGCGAACCCGCCGACGTCGAGATCCTCGTCGAGACCGGCCACGTCGTCGCCACGGTCCTCGACCGGGTCGTCGACGAGGACCACGACCTCCTCGCGGTGACCAGCCACCCGGAGGATCCAGCCGCGCGGGCGATCATCAAGCGGCTGCAGCGCAAGAGCCCGTGCCCCGTGTGGGCGATCCGCCCGGACCGCGCCCGCAACCGCCGCATCCTGGCGGCGCTCGACACCGATGACGAGCACCACGGACTCGACCACCGCATCCTGAGCGCCTCCTCGTGGCTCGCCCGTCCCGAGGACGAGCTGCACATCGTGACGGCGTGGGAGCTGATGGGCGAGGCGACGCTGCGCTCCAGCCCCTTCATCGGAGCCAACCAGCACTCCGTCGACGAGCTGCACGAGCGCTGCGAGGCCGAGCACCGGCAGGTGCTCGAGAACCTGGTCGCCGAACACTCGATGCCCACCGACGACATCGAGCTCCACGTGCGCAACAGCTCGGCGCCCGAAGCGATCGTCGACCTCGTCGAGCGCCACAAGATCAACCAACTCGTCATCGGCACGATCGGGCGGAGCGGGCTCCCGGGCCTCCTGATCGGCAACACCGCCGAGGAGTTGCTGACCGAGGTGACCTGCTCGATCCTCGTGGTCAAGCCGCCGGGCTTCGTCACCCCGTACGGTCGGTGACCGAACGGTCCTACCCCTCGTCGATCGGTCTCGTCGCGCGACGCCTGAGCAACGCCGCCGCCGCCCGGTGACCCGCGCGGCACGCGCCGGCCGGATCGGCTCGCCACCCGGCCGCCGTGAGGAAGCCTGCTGCGAACGCGTCGCCGGCACCCGTCGTGTCGCCCACCCCGCCGAGGTCGACTGCAGCGACGTCGATCGGTTCCGCGCCCGCGGCGCGGACGGTCGCCGGATCGGCGCCGCGCTTGACGACGGCCATCCCAACGTCGGTCAGCTCGGTGTCCGCATGCAGCTCGAGCGCGGCAGCCTCGTCGGCGTTGGCGAAGACGACGTCGGGGCGGAGCCCGGCGATCAGCGAGCGGGCGCCCGGCACGCCGATCTCGTCGATCAGCGCGACCGACGACACGTCCAGCGACACGGCGACCTCGCGCTCGTGCGCCCATGCGATCATGGTCTGCGCCGTCACGGCCAGCGGCCCCCTTACCAGCGAGTACATCGGGACGTGCAGGACGTCGGCGCCCGCTATCCATGCGGGATCGGGCCGATCGAGCTGGACGCACGCCCGCCGGTCGGTGAGCATCGACCGTTCGCCTGCGGCGTCGACGAGGACCACGATCGTGCCCGTCGAGCCGTCGAACCGAACCGCTGCGGTGTCGACGCCGTGCGACGCCAGTTCGCCGACGAGCACCCGGCCGACCACGTCGTCGCCCACCTGGCCGACGAAGCGGGCCCGCGCACCCGATCGGGCCGCGATCTCGGCGACGTTGGCGGCGCTCCCACCACGGCGGCGGCTGATGCGGGCCGCGGTGTCGCTGGCCAGACGGACCGGGCCATCGAGACGGACGACCACGTCCTCCACCAGGTCACCCAGCGTCACGAGCACGCACCGACACTAGGCAGGCGTCGTCGATCGAGACGGGCGAGGGGGCACCACGGTCGGGCGCGGGCCAGATGGCGCATCCCTTCGCTCGACGCGGACTGACTTTTCGTTCATGCTGCGCGGAGCGTCAACAGCGCGCGCCTACCGTCGTCGCATGGAGACCCAGACCCGGATCGTCGTGATGGTCTCGGGTGGCGGCTCGAACCTGCAGGCGATCCTCGACGCAGCCGCCGACGGTCGCCTCCCCGCCGAAGTCGTCGCCGTGGTCTCCGACCGGTCGGACGCCTACGCCCTCCAGCGGGCAGCGGTCGCAGGGGTGCCATCGGTGCACGTCGGACCGCACGCCGGTGAGGCTCGCGCCGACTACGACGCCCGACTCGCCGACATCGTCGCCGGCTTCGCGCCCGACCTCGTGGTGCTGGCCGGCTGGATGCGGATCCTGACGACGGCGTTCCTCGGCTGGTTTCCCGACGGTGTCATCAACCTGCACCCGGCCCGCCCCGGCGAGCTCCCCGGCACCCACGCCATCGAGCGGGCCTGGGAGCAGGCCCGGGCCGGCGAGCGCACCTCGACCGGCGTCATGGTCCACCTCGTCCCCGACGAAGGCGTCGACGACGGGCCGGTCCTCGCCACCGAAGACGTGCCGATCCTCCCCGACGACGACCTCGACGCACTCGCAGCACGGATGCGTGCCGTCGAGCACCGGCTGCTCGTCGACACCATCCGACGACTCTGCCAGCAGCGCAGCAAGAAGGAATCCCCCGTATGAGCCACCACAACGACGAACTCTTCGACCGATACGACGCACTGACCTTCGACGACGTCGTGATCGTGCCCGGCTACTCCGAGACGCTCCCCGATGCCGTCGACACCGGCGCCGTGTTCGCCGGCGACATCGAGCTGTCCGTACCGCTCGTGTCGGCCGCCATGGACAAGGTCACCGAGGGCCGCATGGCCATCGCCATGGCCCGCTACGGCGGCATCGGCGTCATCCACCGCAACATGCCGATCGAGGCCCAAGCGTCCGAGGTCCAGAAGGTCAAGCGCAGCCAGAGCGGCATGATCTCCGACCCGGTCACGCTGCCGAAGACGGCCAAGCTGTTCGAGGCCGAAGAGCTGATGCACCGGTTCAAGTTCTCCGGCGTGCCGATCACCAACGGCGACGGCGAGCTGGTCGGCATCCTCACCAACCGCGACATCCGCTTCTGCGAGGGCGCCGACTTCGAGCGCCCGATCAGCGAGTTCATGACCAGCGAGAACCTCGTCACCGGCCATGTCGGCACCTCGCTCGACGAGGCCAAGGTGCTCTTGCAGCAGCACCGCATCGAGAAGCTGCCGCTGGTCGACGAGCACGGCAAGCTCGCCGGCCTCATCACCGTCAAGGACATCCAGAAGCGCCTCGACTACCCCAATGCCTCGCGTGACGGCAAGGGCAGGCTTCGGTGCGCTGCGGCGTGCGGCGTCGGCGACGACGTCGAGAACAGGGTCGAGGCGCTGGTCGCGATGGGCGTCGACGCCGTCGCCATCGACACCGCGCACGGGCACTCGGCCGGCGTCATCAAGACCATCGAACGGATCAAGGGGTCGTGGCCCGATCTGCCCGTGACCGCCGGCAACGTCGTCACCGAAGAAGGTGTCGAGGCGCTCGCACGTGCAGGTGCCGACGCGGTCAAGATCGGGGTCGGGGCGGGCTCGATCTGCACGACGCGCATCATCTCGGGCGCCGGCATGCCGCAGCTCTCGGCGATCTACCTGACGGCGAAGAAGGCGCGGCAGATCGGCGTGCCGGTCATCGGCGACGGCGGCATCACCTATTCGGGCGACATCGTCAAGGCCATCGCCGCCGGCGCGACGACGGTGATGCTCGGCTCGCTGCTGGCAGGCACGGAGGAGAGCCCCGGTGAGACCGAGCTGTTCGAGGGTCGCCGATTCAAGAGCTACCGGGGCATGGGCTCGCTCGGAGCCATGCAGGGCCTCGGCGCCGACCGATATGCGACCGCGCAGTCCGACGGCGAGGGCGGCCACCAGTCGGACGTCGCGGCGACGAGCCGCAAGCTCGTCCCCGAAGGGATCGAGGGCCGGGTGCCCTACGCCGGGCCGCTGGGCGACACGATCTATCAGCTCGTCGGCGGTCTCCGTTCGGGCATGGGCTATGCCGGTGCCGCCGACCTCGAGGCGCTTCGCACATCTGCCCGCTTCATGAAGGTCTCGACGGCAGGCCGCGAGGAGAGCCACCCGCACGACGTGACGATCACCAAGGAAGCACCGAACTACCAGCGCGGCTAGTTCTGATCGGGCTTCGCCGTCTCCGCTGCGCTTCGACGCTCGCACACCTCTCCTGTGCGACGTGATCGACCGGCGAGATGACCCTCTCGCGACGGGTTCGACACGCCGGATCGGCGAACCCTCCCGAGCTCGCCGTCTCCGCTGCGCTTCGACGCTCGCACACCTCCCCTGTGCGACGAGATCGACCGGCGAGATGAGCAACCGCGACTGGCTCGCCGGTGCCGCCTGGTCAGCGGGGTGCGACCGTGGCGATGAAGCGATCCGGCTCCTCGAGGCTCACCCACAGCTCCTTCAGCTTGATGGGGATGCCCATCATCCGGCTGCGGGCGGCAGGCTCGATCGTCAGCTTCACGATGCCATCACGTGACCCGTTGACCAGCCATCGGGAACGCCAGCCGTGCACACCCCAGCCGAAGAGGCGGCGATCGCCGTGGGCGACCGCAGCAATGTCAGGCCTCGGGATCGATGCCCGGAATGCCCATCCCATCACGACGCGGACTTCGTCGGGTGTGACCTCGACCCTGCTGAAGCGCCTGCCCATGGCGAGCACAGCCATCAACGGCCTGCACCACGCGTCGTAGCGGATCCCGAACTGCTGGCCCATCACACGGCCACGCTACGCAGCTACGAGATGTGCCGGGGGCTCAGCGGATTGGTGCGACTTGCGCGGCGAGCGGGTCTCTCGTCGCCTTGCTTCGCAGGCGACTCCGTGCACCCCAACGATCGGGTCGCCCGCCTATCGGCTGGGCTCCTTGGCACATCTCGTCACTGACTTGCGACTCAGGCGAGCTTCTCGACGAAGGTCTCGAGTTGTCGCAGGTTGCGGCACTCGAACACGCCATCGGTGTGGCTGCCGTAGTCGCCGACGATCGAGTCGCCGGTGTTCCAGTACGACCGCGGTTCGGGGTTGAGCCAGTACACGTGGCGCGCCTTGTGCTGCATCTCCTTGACGACCCACGACTGGCTGGCGTGGTAATTGTTGCGCGCATCGCCGAGCAGCAGCACGGTGGTCTTGGGCCCGACGTCCTTGCCGTACCGCTCCCAGAAGACCTCGAACGCGTGCCCGTAGTCGGAGTGCCCGTCCACCCATACGACGTCGGCCTCGGTGTTGACCCGGTGGATGGCCTCTTGGATGTCCTCGGTCGACTTGAAGTACTCGGTGACCTCGTCGATGCCGTCGATGAAGACGAACGAGCGGACCTTCGAGAACTGCCCCTGGATGGCGTACACGAGCATCAGCGTGAAGCGGGCGAACGCGGCCACCGAACCGGAGATGTCGGCAACCACCATCAGCTCGGGCTTGGCCGGCCGCGGGTACTTGAACTTCGGCTCGGCGGGCACACCGCCGTAGCTCAGCGAGTGGCGCACGGTGTTGCGGAAGTCGAGCGGGCCCTTGCGGCCGTGCTTGCGCTTGCGTGCGAGGCGGGCAGCGAGCTTGCGGGTCAGCGGGTGCAGTGCTTTCTTGAGCGACTGCATCTCCTCCCGGGAGGCGTGCATGAACTCGACGTCCTCGGGCAGCGGCTTGCGCAGCGTCTTCGCCATCGCCTCGACCCCGCGGTCGGCCACGAGCCGCCGCCGGATCTCGGCCTCGATCTCCTGCTTGAACTCCTCGATGCGGTGCTCGAACTCGTCGCGCTCGAGCCGTTCCTCGAGGTTGGTCAGCTGGCCGCCGTCGGCGTCGTTGGCCGTCTGCTCCATCAGCTGATCGAGCATGCCGTCGAGGTCGAGGTTCCGGAGCGTGCGGTACAGGTAGTACGTGCCGCCGACCGGGCGGCCGGGCTCCATCCCGGCGAACCGCTGGACCGACTGCTTGGCGAGCGCCCGCATCATCGCCTGGTCGCCGTTGAGCAGCGCCTGCATCAACATCTGGGCGATCTCTTCGGGCGTGAGGGCGTCCATCGAACCGGCACCGCCGCGACCGTCGCCCTGCTGCTGGGAGTCCTGCATCTCGCGCCACAGCTCGTCGAGATCGGTCTCCTCGCCGTCGGCCAGCCTGTACTCCGGGCCGCGCAGCGAGAAGTACACCTCGAAGACCGTCTCGAACGCCCGCCAGTGCGAGTTATTCTTGATCAGCGTCGCGCCGAGCGCATACTTGAACGCCTCCCGGTCCTCGATCGGGATGTGCTGCACCGCCTCCATCGCGTCGAGGTTCTCGGTCAGGCTGACCGGGAGCCCGGCGTTGCGCAGCTCGATCACGAACCCGTTGAGCAGATCGAGCATCCCCCCTGAACCGGCCGTCGAAGCGCCTGTCGGCGCCGACGTGCCGAGCCCCGTGGTCACCGCCGACTCCGTGAGGACGACCGTGCTCGGGGCGCGGACCGAAGGGCTCGGCGCTCACTCATCGACGGCGAGCTCCTTGGCGGCCTTCGCGATGTCGGTCTGGTACTTGAGGAGGATGTGGAGCGTCTCCTTCGCCGTCTCCTCGTCGATGGTGTCGATGTTGAGGAGCAGCAGCGTGCGGGCCCAGTCGAGGGTCTCGGACACGCTCGGCGACTTCTTGAGGTCGAGCTGGCGGATCGAGCGGACGATGCGGGCGACCTGGTCCGCGAGGTGCTCGCTGACGCCGGGCACCTTGGTCAGCACGATCTCCTTCTCGCGCTCCATCGTCGGATAGTCGACATGGAGGTAGAGGCAGCGACGCTTGAGCGCCTCGGACAGCTCACGGGTGTTGTTCGAGGTGAGGAACACCAGCGGGATCTGCGTGGCCTCGATGGTGCCGAGCTCGGGAATCGAGACCTGGTAGTCGCTGAGGATCTCGAGCAGCAGCGCCTCGGTCTCGACCTCGACCCGGTCGACCTCGTCGATCAGCAGCACGACCGGGTCCTCGGCGCTGATCGCCTCGAGCAGCGGCCGGGTGAGGAGGAACTCGTCGGAGAAGATGTCGTCGTGCACCTCGGACCACGTGTCGGAGTGGCGGTCGGCCTGGATGCGCAACAGCTGCTTCTTGTAGTTCCACTCGTAGAGCGCCTTGCTCTCGTCGAGGCCCTCGTAGCACTGGAGCCGGATCAACCGAGCGCCGTTCATCTCGGCGACCGATTTCGCGAGCTGCGTCTTGCCGGTGCCGGCCGGACCCTCGACGAGCACCGGCTTGCCGAGACGGTCGGCGAGGAACGCAACGCCGGCGATGCCCTCGTCGGCGAGGTAGCTCACGTCGCGGAGGCCCTCCCGGACCTGCTCGACGCTCTCGAAGCGGTTCCCCGACGTGACGTCTGGTTGGGCTGCCATCCACCGCACGCTATCCCCCGCCTTGACCGCCTGGTCAATCGGATACACGACGGTCGCCCAGCTTGATTCGCGTGAGGTTGTTGCGCACTATGTGCGCACAATCCTCACGCATTGCAGCTCCGGGTGCGGCGCCGCCGCGGGTACCGTCTCAGCGATGGCCGGACCACTCGCCACGTACGTCGATGCGTTCGTCGACGGCGCGAACCGTGAGCTGCGCGCCCTGTCGGGGGACGACCACCGTCACGAGTGCGCTGTCGAGGCGGGCGATCTCGTGTCGGCGATCCTCGCCAGCGACGGACGACTGACCACCAGCGAGCTCGAGGCCTGGCTGACCGACATCGGCCCCCGGCTCGACCCGCCGGTGAGCATCACACCGCAGCGGCTGCGTGACTCCGACCTCATCACGGCCAAGGCGAGCTGGGCGTCCCGGCCGAGCACGATGTACGACCTCCTGGTGCGCGCCGACGCCCGCGACGGCGGCCGCCGCTCGCACACGTACTACGAGCACGCGCTCAAGCTCGCCCACGCTGCAGCTGCGCTCGATCTGATGCCGTCGCCGGACGAGATCGCAGCGATCGACGACTACCGCACGATGCTCCTGACCACGATGAACGCGTTCGGCGTGCCCGGCCCCGGCCAGGCCGGACGTTCGGTCGGCGCAGGCCGCCGACCCGCCACCACGACGCCCGAGCCCGAACCCGAGCTCCCGCCGGAGCGGCCCGTCGACGAGCTGCTGGCCGAGCTCGATGCGCTCATCGGGCTCGATCACGTCAAGGCCGAGGTGCGACGGCTCACCAGCCTGCTCCGCGTGCAACGGTTGCGCGCGGAGCACGACCTGCCGGTGATCGAGACCAGCCGCCACCTCGTCTTCGTCGGGAATCCCGGCACCGGCAAGACCACTGTCGCCCGCCTGCTGAGCCAGATCTACCGCAGCCTCGACGTGGTCTCGAAGGGGCACCTCGTCGAGACCGACCGATCGGGCCTCGTTGCCGGCTACGTCGGCCAGACGGCCACCAAGACCCGAGCCGTGCTCGATGCAGCGCTCGGCGGCACCGTGCTGATCGACGAGGCGTACGCGTTGGCGCGCGGCGGCGAGAACGACTTCGGGCTCGAAGCGATCGACACGCTGGTGAAGTTCATGGAGGATCATCGCGACGACCTGGCGGTCGTCGTCGCCGGCTACCCGGCCGAGATGCAGGAGCTGATCGAGACCAACCCCGGCCTCGACAGCCGGTTCGCCCGGACGCTCGAGTTCCCGGACTACACCAGCGACGAGCTGGTCGCGATCTTCGAACTGATCTCGGCCGGCAAGGAGTACCACCTCGACGACGACGCCCGGGCGCGGCTCCGCGAGGTGATCGAGGCCGAGCCACGGGGACGCGGCTTCGGCAACGCCCGGTTCACCCGGAACGTGTTCGAGCACGCCGTGGCGCTCCATGCGCTGCGACTCGCCGAGGTCGAGCGGCCGACGCCCGAACAGCTCACGACGCTGGTCGCCGCCGACCTCGAACCGATCTGATCCATGATCGGGCTCCGGCGGAACGGCCGAGTCGGATCCGACGGCCCCTCCCGAGCTCGCCGTCTCCGCACAGCTTCGACGCTCGCCCACCCCGCCACCCGACGCAACACACCCAACGGGCTCCGCGAGACCGACCAGGCCGAACCGACCAAGTCCCGAGCTCGCCGTCTCCGCACAGCTTCGACGCTCGCCCACCCAACCACCCGACGCAACACACCCAACGGGCTCCGCCGGACCGACCAGGCCGGATCCGGCCGCATGCGGCCTCGGGACGATCGCCCCTGTTGCCGCCGGCCACGACCCCGTACCGTTGCCCGAAACCGGAGGAGGGGTGCGCATGGATTTCCAGGTGTCCGATGAGATGACCTCGATGCTCGCGATGGTCAACGAGTTCATGGATCGCGAGGTCATCCCGCTCGAGAACGAGATGCTGTTCGGCGACCCGGACACCCTCGCC
Organism: Ilumatobacter sp.; assembly: GCF_030065885.1. Lineage (GTDB taxonomy): Bacteria > Actinomycetota > Acidimicrobiia > Acidimicrobiales > Ilumatobacteraceae > Ilumatobacter. The sequence continues at coordinate 9,642 of NZ_JASJCS010000154.1, forward strand.
AAGGGCGTTGCCGCTGCGCAGGAGAAGGTCAGGCAGATGGGGCTGTGGGCGCCGAACCACCCCGTCGAGTTCGGAGGGCTCGGACTCTCGATGGTCGATCACGGCCTGTTCGCGGAAGCCGTCGGCCGCAGCCCGCTCGGCATGACCGTGTTCGGGACCCAGGCGCCCGACGCCGGCAACATCGAGATCCTCCACCAGTTCGGCACCGACGAGCAGAGGGAGCGCTGGCTGCGCCCGCTGGTCGAGGGCGAGATCAGGAGCTGCTTCTCGATGACCGAGCCCGAGACGGCGGGGTCGAACCCGACCCTCCTCGCGACCACGGCGGTCGTCGACGGCAACGACTACGTGATCAACGGGCAGAAGTGGTTCACGTCGTCGGCCGACGGGGCCGCCTTCGCGATCGTGATGGCGGTGACCGACCCCGAGGCACCGCCGCACCAGCGGGCGAGCATGATCATCGTGCCGACCGACACCCCCGGCTTCCACCTCGTGCGCAACGTCAGCGTGATGGGCCATGCCGGATCGGGCCACGCCAGCCATGCCGAAGTGATCTACCAGTCGTGCCGTGTGCCACGCACCAACCTCCTCGGTCCCGAGGGCAGCGGGTTCCTGATCGCCCAGGAACGTCTCGGCCCCGGCCGCATCCACCACTGCATGCGCTGGCTCGGCATCGCCGGCCGGGCGTTCGACATGATGTGCGAGCGCGCCAACCAGCGCGTGATCGACGGCGACGGGGCGACACTCGCTGACCGGCAGGTGATCCAGCACTGGGCCGCCGAGCTCGACGCCGAGATCCGCGGCGCCCGGCTGCAGGTGCTGCACGCCGCCTGGATGATCGACCAGCACGGCGCCAAGGTGGCCCGCGACGAGATCTCGGCGATCAAGTTCGAGGTCGCCAACACGATGCTGCGGGCGGTCGACACCGCGATCCAGGTCCACGGCGCCCTGGGCGTCACCGACGACACCGTGCTCTCGTACTGGTATCGCCACGAGCGGGCCGCACGCATCTACGACGGCGCCGACGAGGTGCACAAGACGAGCCTCGGTCGCCGGATCCTCCGCCGGTACGCGCCCGGTTCCTGAAGAACGCGTCGGCAAGCGAACTGAACAGCCTGCAGCTGCGACGTCGCTGCGGTCCGCTACCGTCTCGGCCTGACCACGGACGGGAGGGAGGCGATGGATCACCGGGCACGAATCGTCGCGGCAGCGGCGATCGCCCTCGGCGCGCTCGCACCCTCGGCCACGACCGTCGATGCCGACGTCGGTGGCGCGTCTCCCGGTACCCCGCGAGGTGCCGCGTCGGTCCTGGCCGCCGGCGCCCGACACACGTGCGTCATCGATGGTGGCGACGTCGTCTGCTGGGGCGATGACGGCAGCGGCCAAGTCGGCAACGGCGCCATAACCGGCGACGTCGCCGCACCACCCACACCGATCGACCTCCCCACCGGCCGCACCGCCACCAGCATCGTCGGCGGCGCCGACCACACCTGCGCGATCCTCGACACCGGCGACATCACGTGCTGGGGCAGCGACGGCTCGGGCCAGCTCGGCAACGGCGCAGCGACCGGCGACGTGACCGCACCACCGACACCGATCGACCTCCCTGCAGGCCGCACCGCCACGGCCATCACGGCCGGCACCGACCACACCTGCGCGATCCTCGACAACCGCGAGGTCACGTGCTGGGGCAACGACGGCTCCGGCCAAGTCGGCAACGGCACCACCACCGGCGACGTCGCCGCACCACCCGCACCGATCGACCTCCCCACCGGCCGCACCGCCACCGCCATCACGGCCGGCACCAACCACACCTGCGCGATCCTCGACACCGGCGACATCACCTGCTGGGGCAGCGACATCGAGGGGCAGGTCGGCAACGGCTCGGTAGGCGGCGACGTCACCGCGCCCCCGGACGCGGTCGACCTCCCGGCGGGTCGAACCGCCGCGGCCGTCGCCGGCGGCAACGAACACACCTGTGCGGTGCTGGACGACGGCAACGTCACCTGCTGGGGCAACGACTCGCTGGGCCAGCTCGGCAACGGCCCTCCGACCGGCACGATCCTGGCGCCGCCACCGGCGATCACCCTGCCGCCCGGACGGCTCGCGATCGCGATCACAGCCGGCGAGAACCACACTTGCGCGCTGCTCGACAACAGCCACATCACGTGTTGGGGGTGGGACGGCAGCGGTCAGCTGGGCAACGGCGCCACCACCGGGGCCGTGACCGAGCCGCCCGACACCGTGTTCCTGCCGGCCGGCCGCACCGCGGTCGCCGTCGTCGCCGGCAGCGCGCACACCTGTGCCCTGCTCGACAACGACGAGGTCACGTGCTGGGGGTCGGACAGCCACGGCCAGCTCGGCAACGGCGCGACGGGCGCCGTCGACTCGCCACCCGCGCCGGTCGCCGGTCCGTCCGGGCCGCTGACCGCGCCGCCCGTGGCGGCCGCACCCAACCCTCCCGGCGCCCCATCGCCGGTCGCCGGCGCGGAGTCGGCGGACGTCTCGTGGACGGCGCCGACTGACGCCGGTGGCTCTGCGATCACCGGCTACCGCATCGAGGGGTCGGTCGACGGTGGCGCCACGTGGGCGACACTGATCGCCGACACCGGCTCGGCCGCTGCGTCGGCGACCGTCGGGGGCCTGACCGCGCAGGTGGCGATTCGGTTCCGGGTGGTCGCGCTCAACGCCGCTGGCGCTTCCCCACCGTCTTCGCCCTCGACCGAGGTCACCCCGGTCACGACCCCGGATCCGCCGACGAGCGTGGAGGCGGTCGCCGCCGACGCGTCCGCCGAACTGTCGTGGACGGCACCCGGCGACGACGGCGGCGCCCCTCTCGCCGGCTATCGCATCCAGTCGTCGGTCGACGGTGGCGCGAGCTGGTCGACGGTCGTCGCCGACACCGGGTCGACGGCGACGGCGCGGCTGGTGACCGGACTCGTCAACGGCCAGGCCGTCCGCTTCCGGATCGCAGCGATCAACGCTGCGGGCCGCGGTGACGACTCGCTGCCGTCGGCGGCTGTCACACCCGTGCTGCCGCCGGGATGGAACACGATCGAGCCCGCCCGGCTGCTCGAAACCCGGGTCGGACCAACCGAAACCACCATCGACGGACAGTTCCAAGGCACCGGACCCGTCCCCGCCGGCACCCACATCGAAGTCCAGATCGCCGGCCGCG
>NZ_JASJCS010000155.1 GCF_030065885.1 Ilumatobacter sp.
ACGAGCTCGCGGTCGGCGTCGTCGGAGAAACGATGGATGTCGAACCCTTGCCCGACGCGGATCATTCCCGGCTCGCTCATCGTGATCCCGCTCAGGCGGTGCCCGCGGCCTGCCGGACCCAGTCGAGGTCGGCCGGATGGGTGATCTTGCGATTGGCCTGCTCGCCCTCGACGACCACGACGCGGCCACCGGTGCGCTCGACGAGCTCGGCGTCGTCGGTGCCCTCGCCACCGTCGGCATGCGCTGCGCGCAGCACACCGGCACGGAATGCCTGGGGGGTCTGCACGGCGACGAGCGAGGAGCGGGCGGGCGTGTCGACCACGACGTCCCGGTCGTCAATGATCTTGATCGTGTCGGCAACCGGCACGCCCGGCACCGCCCCGTCCGCGCCGCTTGCCACGGCCGCGACGACGCGTTCGTACAGCGCCGGGCTGGCAAGCGGCCGCGCGGCGTCGTGCACGCAGATGATCTCGGCCTCGGACGGCACGCGCTCCAGTCCAGCACGCACGCTGTCGCTCCGTGTGGCACCGCCGGCGACGGCGCCCTCGTGGTCGGCGTCTTGGGGCGGGACGACGACGATGACGCCGGCACTCACCGTCTCGGCGATGCGTCGCGAGCGATCGATCACCCGCTCGCCGCCGATGAGCTCGTACTGCTTGGGACGCCCGAAGCGCCGACCGGTACCGCCCCCGACCACGATGGTCCACACGTTCGAGGGGCCAAGCACCGGGACGAGGGTAGTACCGTGCGGACACGATGACGGATCACATCGAACGCCTCGCACGCACGTCGTTCTTCGCCGACGCGTCGCCGGAGATGCTGGCCCGGATCGCCGACGCCGGGCACGAGCGCCCGCTCGTCCGCGGCGACGTGCTGTTCAACGAGGGCGACCCGCCCGACGCGCTCTACCTGGTCACCAGCGGGCGGATCGCGATCGCGATGTCGAGCCCCGTCGACCGCCGTGAGAGCGTGGTCGCCCTGATGGAGCCGGGCGATCTGTTCGGCGACATGGGCATGCTCGACGAGGGCCCGCGATCGGCGCTCGCGAGGGCGCTCGAGCCATCGTCGGTGTTCGAGGTGCCGTTCGAGCCGGTCCGGACGCTCTTCAACGAAGATCCGCGCCTGCTCTGGAACGTCGCCCGGCTGCTCGCGACCCGGCTCCGCGTGATGGACGAGGTGCTCGCCGACTCGGTGTTCCTCGACGTCACGGGACGCACCGCCAAGCGGCTGCTCGAACTGGCGAACGGCTCGGACGACTTCCAGCTCCCCGTCACCCAGGAGGAGCTGGCCGGCATGGTCGGCGCGTCACGCGAGCGCGTCAACAAGGCGATCGCCAGCTTCATCAAGCTGGGGTGGCTCGAGCAGCACGACCGCAACTACCGCATCGTGCAGCGCGACCGCCTCGAACTGCGCGCCCGCTGACCCGCGGTCACGTCTCGCTCCACGTAGGACCGGCGGCCCCGGCGCTACGCGTCTCGCCGGTGGTCGAGCCAGCCCCCGAACGCGATCATCGCCAGCCCGATCGCGGCGAACCAGATCGCGCCCCACGGGCGCCCGAGCGTGTCGACGGAGTCGTCGGCCACGGCGTCGGAGATCGCCGCCGAGTACGGGAGCCACTTGTTCACGCCCTCCCAGTCGAGCGCCGTGAACAGCAGCGCGACGAGGTTCTCGATGATCAACGGCCAGATGAGCAGGATCGTGATCGTCGCCGCGGCGTTCCGGATGATCAGGCCGAGCCCGTAGCCGAACCAGCTCACGAGCACGCCGAGGATCGAGATGCTGACCAGTTGGGGCACGACACCGTCGTCGCCCAGCGAGATCGACAGGTCTCGACCGTCGAAGATCAGCTGGGCGATCGTCCAGCAGATCACCACGGTCACGAACGAGACGACGGCGATCACGACCGAGTTGACCGTGAGCTTCGCGGCGTGGACCCGCGCCCGCGACGTCGTCGCCGCGAACGTCGGGCGGATGACGTTGTGCGTGTAGTCCGACGTCAGGCTCGTCGCCGCCATCGCGCCGAGGAGCAGCGCCGTCACGACGACGAGGCCGACGATCACGTTCGCGACCTCCTGGCTGTCGAGCGTGAAGGTGATCTCGGCGAACGCGGAGAACAGGATGACGATCGCGACCGGGAACACGATGGCGATGCCGACCAGCACCCAGTGGGCCATGACCGTGCGCAGCTTGATCCATTCGGCCTGCATCGCGTGGATCACGACGCACCCCCCGATCGATACTCCTGCGTCGACGCCGTGGCGGTCAGGAAGGCGTCCTCGAGCGACTCGGTCTGCGCCGACAGCTCGTAGAGCGTCGCACCGGTCGATGCGGCGAGCTCGCCGACCTGCTCGATCGCCAACCCCTGCACCTCGGCACCCTCGGGCGCCGAGGCGTCACCGATGATCTTCACCGTCGCGCCCTCGCTGCCCAGCACCTGCAACAGCTCGGGAAGCTGGGGGCTGCGGACCCGAACCCACGACGTGGCGTGCTCGCCGACGAAGTCCTCGACCGACGACTGCTGGATCAGGCGGCCCTTCCCGATCACGATCAGGTCCTGGGCGAGCAGCGACATCTCCGACAGCAGGTGACTCGACACGAACACCGAACGGCCCTGGTCGGCGTAGTGCCGCAGGAAGTCGCGGATCCACCGGATGCCCTCGGGATCGAGCCCGTTCGCCGGCTCGTCGAGGATGATCGTGCCGGGGTCGCCGAGCAGCGTCGCGGCGAGTCCCAGCCGCTGCTTCATGCCGAGCGAGTACCCGCGCAGCTTGCGGTTGGCCACCTCGGTCATGCCGACCAGCTCGAGCACTTCGTCGACCCGCCGCTTCGGGAGGCCGTTGCTCGCCGCCAGCCAGCGCAAGTGGTTGCGGCCGGACCGCGCCGGATGAACGTAGCCGGCGTCCAGCAGGATGCCGACCTCGGTGAGCGGCGCCGGGAAGTCGCGGTACTGCCTGCCGCCGAAGCTGGCCGCGCCGTTCTCGAATCGGTCGAGTCCGACCATGCACCGCATCGTCGTGCTCTTGCCCGAGCCATTGGGTCCGAGGAAGCCGGTGACGCGGCCGGGCTGCACCTCGAAGGAGAGGTCGTCGACGGCCACCGTCGAGCCGAACCGCTTCGTCAGGTTCTGCACCTCGATCACGGGGGTATCAGAGCAGATCGACCGCGCCGGTGCGCGCACCGGCGCGTCTCGTCGACCGAGACGCCCACCATGTCGAGCGCCGTGGCGCCGCAGTCACCACGGACCATGCATCCGCGTCCCGCCACCGATCCGTAGGGTCCGGGTGATGACACCGACCGACGCGCGGTCCGACCCGGGGATCGCGGGCGGGGCCCGGATCGAGGTTCCGTGTTCCTGGCGCTGAGGGAGATGGCGCGGGCGAAGGTCCGCTTCGGCCTGCTGATCGTCGCGATCGGCATGCTGGTGTTCCTGATCCTGTTCCAGCAGTCGCTGCAGAACGGCCTCCTCACCTCGTTCGTCGGGGCGATTCGCAACCAGTCGGCGCCCGTGCTCGTGTACTCGGTCGACGGGCAGCGCGTGGTCCAGGGCAGCATCATCACTCCCGACCTCGAGGCCCTCGCCGCCGGCACCGACGGCGTCGGCCGGGTCGGCCGCGTCATGCAGGGCACGTTCACCGCGGCGACCGAGGACGGCGACCGGTTCGACACGTCCGTGATCGGTGTCGAGTCGCCCGACCTCGGAGCGCCGAGCGAACTCGTCGACGGCCGCTTCCCGTCCTCGGCGGGCGAGGCGGTCGGGAGCGATGCCGACGCCGACCAGGGGTTCGGGATCGGCGACGTCGTGGTCCTCGAACCCGGCGGGTTCGAGATCACGATCGTGGGGCTCGCACGCGACGTCCAGCTCAACGCAGGGCCGACGCTCTTCACCGATCTGGACGACTACGTGACAGCCGTGCAGGCGGTCAATCCCGACGCCGGGACGCCGCTCCCGAACGTGCTCGCGATCGTTCCGGCCGAGGGTGTCGATGCCGATGCGCTCGCAGAGCGGATCAACGCTCGGTCCGACGACCTGGATGCGCTCACGCGTGCGGCCGCGGCCGACGAGACGCCCGGCGTCTCACAGATCCGATCGTCGTTCGCGATCATCTTCCTGCTGTACGGCCTCGTCATCCCGTGCGTGACAGGGCTCTTCTTCCTCATCGTGACGTTCCAGAAGTCGGGCGCACTCACCCTGCTCAGGGCGCTCGGCGCGCCGGCGCGGCGGTTGGTCGCATCACTGCTCATCCAGGCGGTGCTCATCGTCGCCGCCGGCTTCGTCGTCGGCGTCGCGCTGTACACACCCGTCTCGCAGCAGCGGGTCGGTGGGCTCCCGCTCCGCTTCGAGACGGGTGCGGTCGTGCTCTGGGCGGCGCTGCTGCTCCTGCTCGGCATCGGCAGCTCGCTCGTCGCCGCGAGGCGCGTGCTGGCGATCGACCCGATGGAGGCCACCACGGGCGGGGGCGCCCGATGAGGTTGGCGCTCCGCGAGCTCGTGCGACGGCCGGGTCGTTTCGTGACGGCGACCGTGATCCTGACGCTGATCGCCGTGCTGTTGATGTTCCTGGGCGGGCTGCTCGACGGCCTGATCCGCTCGTCGACCGGCGCCGTTCGTGCACAGCAGGCCGATGCGATCGTCTACGCCGAGTCGGCGCAGGCCTCGTTCCTCCGGAGCCGGATCGATCCGACGACGCGCGCCGAGATCGAAGCACTGCCGGCGGTCGAGCAGAGCGGCGGCCTCGGTGTCGTCCTGCTCGGCGCGCGGGTCCCCGGCAACGGGCCGCGCGACCTCGCCAACATCGCGCTCTGGGGCTACGAGCTGGCGCCTCGCGGCGTTCCGGCACCGCCGGACGACGGCGAGGCCTGGGCGGACCGGGTGCTCGAGGCCGACGGTGTCGAGCTGGGCGACGTGCTGCTCGTGGGGCCGGCCCGCTCGCCGGTCACCGTGGTCGGCTGGGTCGAGGACACGTCCTACACCGGACAGGCAGGTCTGTGGGCCAACGTCGACACCTGGCACGCCGTGCTCTCCGTCAACCGTCCCGATGCTGCGCTCGCCGACGGCGTGTTCCAGGCACTCGCCGTTCGCGGTGCCGACGTCGTCGCGGCGATCGAGACGGGTCTGGGAGGCCGGGTCGAGGCGTTGACCATCGACGATGCCGTCAATGCGATCCCGGGTGTCACCGAACAGCGCACGACCTTCAACCAGATCCTCGGCGTCACCGTCGTGGTCGCGCTCGTCGTGATCGCCCTGTTCTTCGCGCTGCTGACGGTCGAGCGGACGGCGCTCTACGGCGTGCTCAAGGCGGTCGGGGCCAGGTCGGGAACGATCTTCCTCGGGCTCGTCGTCCAGGCCATGGTCGTCACGCTCGTCGCCGCGGCGGTCGCAGGTGCCGCGGTGGTCGTGCTCGACCTGCTGATCCCACCCGGCTCGATCCCACTGTCGATCTCGGCGACGCGGATCGTGATCAGCGTCGTCCTGCTGCTCGTCGCCGCCGTCGTCGGTAGCGCGTTCTCGTTGCGTCGCGTCCTCCGTGTCGATCCGGCCTCTGCCCTGGGGAGCTCCTCATGAACCAACCGATCCAGCACCCGACCGACCACTCGCCCCTCGCGACCCGTCCAGCCGACGCCGAGGATCGACGCCGATGAGCGCGCCGGCGCTCCAGCTGTCGGACGTCCGCAAGGTGTACCGGATGGCCGACAGCGAAGTGGTCGCGCTCGATCATGCGACGCTGACGCTGGACGCGGACGAGATCGTCGCCCTGGTCGGGCCGTCCGGGTCGGGGAAGACGACGCTGTGCTCGATCGCCGGCGGCATCCTCGCGTCGACCGAGGGGTCGGTCGTCGTCGGCGGCGAGGAGATCACCGCGTACTCGGACAAGCAGCTGACGACCTTCCGGCAGCACCAGGTCGGGTTCGTGTTCCAATCGGTCAACCTCGTGCCGTTCCTCACCGCCCGCGAGAACCTCCTCGTGGTCGACGAGCTCGGCCGGCGTCAGGGCAAGCCGGCGCGCCAGCGCGCCGACCGGCTGCTCGAGGAGCTCGGGCTCACCGACCGGGCGAAGAACCTGCCGTCGCAGCTGTCCGGTGGACAGAAGCAACGGGTGGCGATCGGCCGGGCGCTCATGAACGAGCCCCTGCTCGTGATGTTCGACGAGCCGACGTCGGCGCTCGACACCGAGCTCGGGCAGCAGGTGATGGAGCTGATCCGCTCGGAGATGAAGTCCCGCGGCACGGCTGCGATCGTCGTCACGCACGACGAACGGATCACCCAGTTCTGCGATCGCACCGTGCACATCACCGACGGCGTCCTGTACGCCTGAGAACGAACGCCGACGAGGCTTCGCGGACCGGCACAGCCGGATCGGCTGCGCCTGACGTGCTCGCTGTCTCCGCCCTTGCTGTGACGCTCGCCCGCCGTCCATCGCGGCGCGCCCTGAGACGAGCAGACGGATCCCGCCCCCTACGGCACGAGTCGCGGGCGCGATCTACGCTGGGCGGCCATGGGGGCACTGGCACATGAACACGGCCCGACCGACGTCGACCTGCTCGACGAGACGATCCCGGCCAACCTGATCCACACGATCGACCGGCACGAGCACCGCGAAGCCCTCGTGTCGGTGCACCAGAACATCCGCTGGACGTACGGCGAGTTCGGCGACCGCGTGCGCGACCTGGCGAAGAGCCTGATGCACGCCGGGCTCGAGAAGGGCGACCGGCTCGGCCTGTGGGCGCCGAACTACGCCGAGTGGACGCTGGTCCAGTACGCGACCGCCGAGATCGGCGTGATCCTCGTCAACATCAATCCCGCCTACCGCACCCACGAGCTGGCGTACGCGCTCAACCAGTCGGGGTGCCGGTGGATCATCGCCGCGCCCGACTTCAAGACCTCGAACTACGTCGACATGGTCGCCGCCGTCAGCGACGAGTGCCCGGCGCTCGAGCACGCCGTCTTCTTCTGGACCGACGAGTGGAACCGCCTGATCGACGGCGACGAGTTGGTCGGCGACGAGGCACTGGCCGAGCGCCGCGACTCGCTCCGTCCCGACGACCCGATCAACATCCAGTACACGTCGGGCACGACCGGCTTCCCGAAGGGTGCCACCCTCACCCACAAGAACATCCTCAACAACGGGTACTTCACGACCGAGCTGCAGGGCATCACGCACGAGGACCGGATCTGCATCCCGGTGCCCTTCTACCACTGCTTCGGGATGGTGATGGGCAACCTCGGCTGCACCAGCCACGGCGCCACGATGGTGATCCCCGGTGACGCGTTCGAGCCGAAGGCGGTGCTCGACGCCGTGCAGGCGGAACGCTGCACCTCGCTGTACGGCGTGCCGACGATGTTCATCGCCGAGCTCGGCCACCCCGACTTCGAGTCGTACGACCTGTCGTCGCTGCGGACCGGCGTGATGGCCGGGTCGCCGTGCCCCGTCGAGGTGATGAAGCAGTGCGTCGACCGCATGAACATGCACGACGTCACCATCTGCTACGGCATGACCGAGACGTCGCCGGTGTCGACCCAGACGCTGCCGGACGACACGCTGCACCACCGCACGGCCACGGTCGGGCGCGCCCACCCGCACGTCGAGATCCGCGTCGCGGACGCCGAGACCGGCGAGACGGTCGAGCGGGGTACGACCGGCGAGTTCTGCACCCGCGGGTACTCGGTGATGACGGGGTACTGGAACGACCCCGAGAAGACGGGCCACGCCATCGACGAAGACGGATGGATGCACACCGGCGACCTCGCCGTCATGGCCGACGACGGCTACTGCAACATCGTCGGCCGCATCAAGGACATGGTGATCCGCGGCGGCGAGAACATCTACCCGCGTGAGATCGAGGAGTTCTTCCACTCCCACGACGCCGTCGAGGACGTCCAGGTCATCGGGGTGCCCGACGCCAAGTACGGCGAGGAGCTGATGGCGTGGATCAAGCTCCGGCCCGGCGCCGAGGCGACCGAGGACGAGCTGCGTGACTTCTGCCGCGGCAGGATCGCCCACTACAAGGTGCCACGGTACGTGAAGCTCGTGGAGGACTTCCCGATGACGGTCACCGGCAAGGTCCGCAAGGTCGAGATGCGCGAGATCTCGATCGACGAGCTCGGCCTGGGGGCTGCGGCGAGCACCGAGATGGCATGAGGGTGCGTTGACCGGACTCGAAGCGGCGATCGCCGAGCGGATCGCCGAAGGCGCCTCCGACTTCGTCAACGACCTCGGGCTGCGGATCATCGCGGCGACGCCCGGCCGGGTGCGGTTCGACCTCGACGTGACCCCGCGGGTGGTCCACGGGGGCGGCGTGCTGTGCGGCCAGGCGATCATGGCGTGCATGGACACCGGCATGGTGTTCGTCATGCTGTCGCTGAACGGCGCCGAGGACGCGCACTTCACCACGGTGCAGCTCCAGACGTCGTTCGAGCGTGGCGTGCCCGCCGACATCGGAACGGTGAGCTTCGACGCCCGAGCGACCAAGACGGGCCGCACCCTGGTCTTCGGCGAGATCGACCTGCTGCTGCCCGACGGCACCCGCGCCGCACACGCCACGACGACGAACATGTGGCTGTGACGAACATGGGCCGTGACGACGCGGGTTGTGAGGACATGGGTCGCGAGGACATGGGTTGTGACACAGCCACAACGAGCGGCGGTGACGGTGCGGCCCTGGACACGGTCGCCGATCGTCCGGGTACCGTGGATCCATGGCTGATCGCCGTCCGTCCGGTCTCCCCGACGAGCAGCTGGCTCGGCGCTGGAAGCGGCCGCCGCACGACTTCGACGCAGAGGTCGTCGAGGCCGAGATCCTCGTCCGCAACCTGCGGCGCATCTGGGTGATCGGCTCGCTCCTCGTCGCCGTGCTGAGCCTCGCGTGGTGGATCAGCGGTAACGGTGACGCGGCGCTCGGCCTCGTCACCTTCTTCGCCGCGCCGCTCGTCCTCGTGATGCTCGGTGCCGAGACGCTCGCATTCTTCCAGCGGCGGCGCACGAGGAACCGCAGCAACTTCCGCCCGTGACCGACTCGTACTGCGACGAGCTCCGGAGCCACCTCGCCGAGTACTGCGACACACGCCGCCGCGTCACAGTGGGTCTCGTGATCGTGGCCGCGATCGCGTTGGTCATGTTGGTCGCCGGCTCGCCCTTGCTCGCGGGCGTGTTCGGGCTGCTGCCCGGCATCATCCTCGCCACGATCCTCGGCGGGAACGAGTGGATCCTGCGTCGGACGGCCCGGAGGATCGCCGCCGACTGCCCCGATCCGCCACCCGCCGCGTGACGTTCGGCCCTGGCGAGCTGCGACGGGACGGTCTCTACCATGAGGTCATGGGCAACCGGCCCTCCGGGATGCCAGGCGACCGTGCGTTCCCGCACATCGGGCGCGAGTACGAGTACACCGAGGACGTCGCGAGGACGGGCGCGGCGATCCGCTCGGTCCGCCTGAAGGTGGGGTCGATCGCTGCGCTGATCGCCGTGCTCGGCATCGTGCTGCTGATCGCTGGCAAGGGCGCCACGGCCACCGGAGTGATCGGACTCCTTGGCGTCCCGATGCTCCTCGTCCTCGCCATCAACGAGATCGTCGCGTTCTTCCACCGCCGCCGCTCCTGACGTTCAGCCTCGCCCGCGACCGCCCTTCGGCGCAATCGACCCAGTGCTCCGACATGCCGCGGGCGAGCGTCGAAGCGGCGGCGCAGGGCGCCGTTGCGGAGACGGCGGCCACGGCAGGCTTCGCCGATCCGGCTCTGCCGGTTGGCGCAAGCCCGATCCCTCAGCCGAGCAGGTCGAGGACGACGCGCTCCCAGAGCTCGGTCGTGAGCCGCAGCGACTCGACGTCGATGCGCTCGTCGTGGCCGTGGAATCGGAGTCCGAAGTCGGCCGGATCGATCATCGGGCTGAACAGGCCGGCACCGTAGGCCACCGCGCCGAGCTCACGGAACACCCGCGAGTCGGTGAACCCGCCGATGAACTGCGGGTTGAGCCGAGCGTCGGGGAACGGCACGCCGATCGCGCGCTGGAGCGAATCCCACAGCGGCGTGTCGATGCGGCTCATCGACGCCGGGTCGTCCATCAGGATCTCGATCTCGATCCGGTCGTACAGGTCATCGCCGAGCGCAGTCCGGAGGTGGGCGGCGACCTCGTCGGTGTGGTCGCCGGGCATCGTGCGGATGTCGATGTCGAGGTCGACCACGTCGGGGATCACGTTGGTCTTCGGACGGCCCACCGTCGAGACGACGTTCGGCGCGAACGTGGTGTGGGTGCAGGCGTGGAAGTGGCCCTTCGCGCCGGCGTGGGGCAGATCATCGAGCAGGTCGTCGATCGCGTCCTCGTCGAGCAGGGCAGCCGTCATCTCGTCGTCGAACCCGAGCGCTTCGACCTGACCGCGCCAGAGCTCGTGGAAGCGCGGCGGCGGCCGGTAGTCGGCGAGCCGCGACACCACCTTCGCTGCAGTGACGAGGGCATTGTCGGATCCGAACGGCATCGAGCCGTGACCGGGCGTGCCGCGGACGCGGATGCGGCGCCAGGCAACACCCTTCTCACCGACGTTGACCGAGATCGTCCGGTGCCCCTCCGGCCCGTAGTGCAGACCCCCGTTCTCGGTGAGCACGTAGTCGCACCGGATCGCATCGGGATGCTCGTCGGCGACCCACCGAGCCCCGTGGGCGCTCCCCGCTTCTTCGTCGGCGACGGCGAAGTAGAGCAGGTCGCCCTTCGGGCGGAAGCCGCGGTCGACCAGCGAGCGGAACACCACGGCCATCGACGACGTCAGGTTGAGCATGTCGACTGCGCCGCGCCCCCAGACCTCGTCGTAGCCGTCCGCGTTGCGGATCAGCTCACCGCCGAACGGATCGTTCGACCAGCCGTCGACGTTGACCGGCACCACGTCGGTGTGACCCATCAGGCAGAGCGACGGGGCATCCGGGTCGGTGCCGGGCAGGCGGGCGACGAACGACGCTCGGCCCGGCGTCGGCTCCCACCGCTCGATGTCGACGCCGCTGCGCTCGACGTACGTCTGCAGCACGTCGGCGTTTCGTGTCTCGTGCCCCGACTCGGCGGTGCCGTCGTTGACGCACTCGTTGCGGATCAGGGTCTGCAGCAGCTCGACGGTGTCCTGCGTGACGTCGCTCACCATCGCCGCAGTCTCGCGCTCGAAGCCGTTACACATGGTGTCTGACACCACCTGTAACGCCTCCGGGGGAACCTGGGAACCGATCGCGACCGTCGTGACTCTGTCAGGGTGACCATGCCAACGACGCCAACGACGCCAACGACCGGCGGCACCGCCCACGCCGCGACCACGATGGTGACCATCGACGATGCGACCCCGGCCGGCGTGGCCTTCGAGGAGCTGTACGAGCAGCAGTACGCCCGCATGGTCCGGCTCGCCTTCGCGCTCGTCGACACCCAGCAGCGCGCCGAGGAGGTCGTCCAGGACGCGTTCGCTGCGGTCTACGAGCGCTACGGCCGTCTCCAACATCCCGAGGCGTACCTCCGGGTGACGGTCCTCAACGGGTGCCGGCGGGTCCTGCGGAGGCGCATGCTCTCGAGGCGCCAACCCGTCCCGCCCACGACGGACGACGATCTCGGCTTCAACCACACCGTCGACGCGATTCGTCGCCTGCCGCACCGGCAACGATCGGCGGTCGTGCTCCGCTACGACCTCCAGCTCACCGACGCCGAGATCGCCGACACGCTCGGCATCCCGATCGGCACGGTGAAGTCCACCTTGCACCGAGCACTCGCCGCCCTCAGACAGGAGCTCGACGATGACCGATGACCGCGACCTGGATCGCCGGGTGGAAGCCTCGCTCGACCACCGCGCGCATCAGCTTCACGAGCCAGCCGGCCAGCTCGCCGACGTCTGGCGGCGCGTCGACCGCCGCCGTGGGAGGCGGCGCGGCGTGGCCGTGGTCGGCTCGGTTGCCGTGATCGCCGTCAGCGCGGCCGGACTGCTGGCGCTCGACCGCGGGAACGAGGATGTTCCGACGACGGCGGCGCTGCTCGATGCGGCCGACGAGGCGGATGCAGCGGCTGGGGCGACGACGACGGGCGTGCCGACGGTCGCGCCGACCACGACGTTCGCCGTCCAGTTGTGGCAGTGCACCGACGCGGTGACGATCCAGGAGGATCCGGCCGGTCACTACTTCCGATCGTGCTTCCCCGTCGTCGACGGACGGGTCGGCGTCACGCCGACCACGATCGTGCCCTCGACCTTCGAACACGTCGTCGAAGCCGGGGACTCCGTGTTCGGCATCGCGTCGCAGTACGGCGTCGACCCGGTGGTGCTGGCGAACTTCAACTCGTGGGACGACGGCGTCGAGCATCCGATCTTCGTCGGCGACGTGGTGCTGATCCCGCCGGAGGCTCTGCCGCTCACGACGCAGGTGCCATCCTCGGACGTCGGTCCCGGCACACTCGTCCCGATCGACTGCTACGGCGGCACGACCACGATCGCCCCTCCCGGCTACGTCTGCCGTAAGCCGGCCGACGAGATCCTCCCGTGGGAGACCGGAGCACAAGCGTCGACGCCGCCGGCGCCGGTCACCACCTCGTTGACGACCGCGCCCGGTACGACTTCCGTACCGGTTCCCGAGCCGGACGCGACGACGAGCGTCCTCACCACCGAGCCCTGATCACAGGCGGGCGCCTCAGGCCGTCCTTCGATCGCTCCTGCGTCCCGGTGATGCGTCAGCGGAGGCACACGGCAGGGGCGGGCCCGCACCGAGCCCGCCCCTGCGCCGTCCAACCCGCGACGAGGCCTCGAGGTCAGATCGAGCGTCGGGGGCGCCGGCTGAAGGCGGTGAGCAGCGCGCCGGCGGTGAGGACCGCGGCGGCGGCCATGAGGGTTCGGCCCTCCGAACCGGTTGTCGGCAGCGTCTCGTCGCTCACCGCCGACACGGCGATGGTCGTCGTGGTCGTCGTCGTG
>NZ_JASJCS010000156.1 GCF_030065885.1 Ilumatobacter sp.
GGATCGCCACCTCGATCGAGCCGATGCCGGCGCGGTTGCCGGGGTTGCCCTGTTCGGATGCCAGCGTCGGCACGTCGGCGATGGTGACCTGCTCGGACCGGGCCGCATGCTCGGTGCCGTCGCCGTCGTCGCGGTAGTGCACGGTTGCGTTGGGCTCGGCTCCGAACCTGACGGTGGTGGGGATGACGGTCGAGACGTCGTCGGCGACGCCGCAGACCGGCGCGTTGAGGAGTGCGTTGACGAGGGTGCTCTTCCCCTGCTTGAACTCGCCGACGACGAGCACGTTCAGCTCGCGTTCGGCGCTGCGAGCAGCGGCTCGCTCGAGCCGGTCGGCCAGATCGGCACGGTCGTAGCTCGCCGCAGCGGTGCCGGTGACCCGCACGAGGTCGGCGAGTCGTCGCCGTGCGTCGTTGAGCACCTGGTGAGCCGAGGCGCCCTGATCCGAGGTCTGCCCGGTGGGCGGTGTTGGTGGGAGCGGTGCGTTCATGATGTGGTCGGGTCGTCCCAGTCGTGCTCGGGTTCGGTCGCCGGGTGGCTCGGCTCGATGGTGTCGTCGACGAGGGAAGGCGGGTGTGGCGTCTCGACGCCGATCGCGTCGTCGAAGATGCCGGTGAGGTCGTCGAGCTCGTCGGCATCGCCTGTGTCGCCGTCCAGCGCGTCGCCGTCGAGCGCGTCGACGGCGTCGGTCTCCGGTTGCGTCGGGGCAACCGCGTCCGCGACCGCCCGACCGATCGCCGGGTCGGTACCCGGTTCCGGCGCGGTGCCGTCGACGGCCTCGAGATCACGATCGTCGAGCTCGGGATGGCCGGCGTCGGGATCGTCGAGGTCGGGATCGTCGAGCTCGGGGTGGCCGGCGTCGGGATCGTCGAGGTCGGCCGGATCGTCGTCGCGCCTCGCCTCGTCGGCGGGGCCGGCCGGGTCGTCGAGCTCGTGGGGGTCGGCGACGGCGCCGTGCTCGGTGGCTGCGTCGTCGTTGCCGAGCGCACCGAAGGCTGTTGCGAGCGCGTCGGCTGCGCCCTCGGCGTCGGTGTCGACCGCCTCACCGACGGCGACCCACTGGACCGCCTCGGTCGGCGGGGCGGCGTCGGCGAGCAGGAGCAGCGCCTCCTGGAGGTCGGCGGCGCCGAGGTCGCCCCACCCGTGATCGAGGAGGTACTCGGCGGGGGAGGAGGAGAAGCGGGCCTGCACGTCGGTGTCGGTGCGGAGCTCGCGGAGCAGTTGGCCGAGCGGCGTCGCCATGGGTGGTCACCCCCTTCGATCTCGTGTGTCGGTTCGGTGTGCTGCTGGTCGGTTGGTCGTGTGCTGACCGCGGGCGGGTCCCGGGCCTGATGGCCCGGGACCCACATCATCCCGCGAGGTGGCTCGACGGAATCAGTCCATCGCTTCCATCTCGGTGGCCTCGCCGACCTTGAACGAGTCGTCGACGTCGGCGAAGTCGTTGTCCTGGTTGAACGACTCCGTGAGGTCGGCGTCGATGGCGTCGTTGTCCTGGTTGAACGAGTCGGCCACGTCGGCGTCGATGCCGTCGTTGTCCTGGAACGAGTCGTCGACGTCGATGCCGTCGTTGTCCTGGAACGAGTCCTTGACGGTGATGTCGGCGTCGATGCCGTCGTTGTCCTGGTTGAACGAGTTGTCGGCGTCGATGTTGCCCGAGTCGGTGACCGAGTTGTCCTGGGTGGTGTCGCCCTCTCCGAAGTTGACGTTGTCCAGGTCGACGTCGTCGCCGGCGTTGATGTTGATCGTGGTGTCGTCGTCGCTGAGGTCGCCACCGGCGGCCTGGCCACTGTCGGCGGCCTGGATGTTGCCGTCGCCGATCGCTGCGTTGCCGTCGTTGTCGTTCGCCTGGTTGTTGTCGTCACCGAAGATCGAGTCGTCGACGTCGGCGCTGTCGCCCTGGACGCCCTCGAAGGTGCCCGTGTTGACGTTGCCGTCGACGTCGTCGCCGGCGATCACACCGCTGTTGGTGCCGGTGTTGACGGCCGAGTCCTTGATGTCGTCGCCGGCGGCGACCGCCTGGTCGCCCGTGGCGGCACCCTCGACGTCCTCACCCGCAGCGACGGCACGCTCGGCCGTCGCAACACCTTCGGCGTCGTCGCCGGCGGCGACCGCGCTGTCGCCCGACGCCGTGGCCGTCTGGTTCTCGAGGTGGACGTCGACGTCCGCCTGGTCGTCGGCGATGATCGTCGTGTTGACCGAGGCGTCGACGTTCGTGTCACGGTCGTCGACGTTGGTGATCTCGGTCACGTTGGTCACGTTCGTCACCTCGGTCACCTCGGTGACCTCCTGGACGTAGTAGTTGACGACTTCCTGGACCTGCTCCACGGGCTCCTTCTCGGGAGCCGGCGGCGGAGGCGGCGGCGGGGGCGTCGTCGCCACTGGCGGCGCGTGGTGCGCCGACGGAGCGGGCGCTGCGCTGCCGGCCGTCGAGCCGCCGGAGGCGACGGGGCCGGAGCTGGCGGTCGAGCCGCCCGAGGCGCTCGCCACGCTGCTGCCGACGTTGATGTCACCGGCCGTGGCGCTCGCGCCACCGGTGTTGACGACGGCACCCTGCGACACCGGCCCCGACACGGCCAGGGTGGCCGCCTCGTTGAGCTCGTCGTAGGACACGTCCTCCACGCCTGCGTCGTGGAGGTACTGGCTGGGGTTGTCGAGGTACTTCTGCGTCTCGACCGGATTGAAGAACAGCTTCCGGAAGAGCTCGACCAGATCGACAGTCATGATGGTTTCTCCTTGAGGTTGACCACTCGTCGTGAGTGGATCGGTGTGTTGTGTGGTTGTTGTGTCGTGATGACCACCGCTGTGGTGATCACCGCTGTTTCGATGACCACGATCTCAAGACGAGAACGTTCCGCCATCGGGGATGTCCCCGCCCCTATCGGGGGTCCCCCGGGGTACTCATGCGCCGGCTCCGGGGAGGAGCAGGCAGTGGAAGAGATCAGGATTGAAGGTGTTGTGATCGGGTGCCTCGCCGACCGTGCCGCAGATCCCGTCGGCGTCGGGCGGCTGGTTCGCCGAGGTGAGGAGGCTGGGGGAGATGTAGCTCGGGTCCTGGACCGCATCCCAGTCGGTTCGCTGGCCGTCCGGCGCGTCGCTCCCCGCCTGGAAGGCCTCTGCGTCGTTCCAGTAGAGGTGGGCGTGGAGGCCGCTCGCCACGCTCGGCTCGAAGTTGACGGCGGACCAGTCGACCTGGATCTCCCCGGACTCGAGGGTCTGGATCGACTCGAGCCGGACGCACGGCTCTGCGCCGACATCGCCGCACGGGTCGGGAATCGTCGTCGTGGTCGTCGTGCTGCTCGTCGTGGCGACCGTTGCGGGTGGTGTGGCCGCGGGCTGTGTCACCGGGACGACGTCGGCCGCCGTCGTCGGTGTCGCCGTCGTCGGCGCTGCGGTCGTGTCCGCCTGGGTGTCGGCCGTCGGGACCGTGGTGTTGGCTGCGTCGCCGGCACCGTCGCCGCCGCCGAAGGCGACGATGCCGCCGACGATCAGGATCGCGGCCGCCGCGACACCGCCGCCGATCAGCGCGACCCGCCGGCCGCTGCCGCCGTCGTTCGCTCCGCTCGCCGGAGCGCGGGGCGCCGGCGGCGGCCCCGCCGCGCTGGTCGCTGCGAGTGGCTCGGTCGCGGCGGCGGTCGGGACGTCCTGGGTCGGCGGCGCCGGGGCCTGCTCAGCGAGGGCTGCCAGCTCTGCCGTCGCGCCCGACGGTTCGTCGGCGACGACGACCACCTCGTCAGCTGGTGCGGGAGGGTCCGGTTCCGTCGACGGCTCGGGCGGCGCGGCCGCGACCACAGGCATGAGCTCGGCGGGTTCGGGTGCGGCGGGTTCGGGTGCGGTGGGTTCGTCGCCGGCGGGTTCGGGTGCGGCGGGTTCGAGTGCCGTGGGTTCGTCGGCCGGTTCGGGTGCGAGGTCTTCGGGGTCGGGCACGACGGTCGCCACCGCCGTGCCCGACCCGCCGCTCGTGCCGGCCAGCCCGCCTGCGAGGGCAGCTGCGCCGAGCGCGACCGAGTGCTTGGGATGGACGTCGAGCGCCACTGGCCGGCCGAGCTCGGCGCCGACGAGCTGGGAGATCAGGGGGATGCGCGACGATCCGCCCACCAGCAGCACCGAATGCAGGTCGTCGGCTGTCAGGCCGGCCGACCGGAGCGTGCGGTTGAGCACGACGAGGGTGTCGCCGAGCGCCGGGCGGATCATCGCTTCGAACTCCGCTCGCGTCAGGCGGATCTCGGTGTGCAGGCTGGGGAGGATGACCGGGATCGACACCTCGGTGTCGCCCGACAGTGCCTCCTTCGCCGCCACGCACTCCTCGCGGAGCCGGGTCACGGCCGAGAGCGCGACCGGGTCCTCCGGGTCGAGGTCCTCCAGCGCCGCCCCGAGCGCGCCGGCGACGTGCCGGAAGACCGCCTCGTCGAAGTCGATGCCGCCGAGCCGCTCGATGCCCTCGGGCTCGCCGATCAGCTCGAAGCCCGCCTCGTCCTTGCGCAGGACGGCAGCGTCGAACGTGCCGCCGCCGAGGTCGTAGACGGCGATCGTCGCGCCGGGCTCCAGCCGCTCGAGCGTTGCGTAGTGGATCGCCGCGGCCTGTGGCTCGGTCACGAACCGGACGTCGTCGAGGTCGGCGCGGCGAACGGCCTGTTCGAGCAGGTCGATCTTGTACTGACCCCAGTTCGCTGGATGGGCAACCGCGATCGACTCGGGATGGCCGCCGTGGCGTTCGCTCGCGATCGAGACGACGCTGCGCAATAGGCTGGCCATCAGTGCGTCGACGCTGTACGGGACGCCGCCGAGCAGGATCGCCGTCGTGTCGCCCATCCGGCGCTTGAACTCGCGCGAGATGCGACCCGGGTCGGTGGCCCCGCGGCGGGTGGCTGCCTCTCCGGTGAGGACCTCGCCGTCGTCACGGAGGTAGACGACCGACGGGATCGCTGCGCTGCGGGTTCCGAGATCGACGATCTCGAGACGGTCCCCGCGCTGGATCGCAGCGGCGGTGTAGGTGGTGCCGAGATCGACGCCGAGTGAGTAGCTCATCTGGAGGTGGTGGCTTCCTTCGTCGTTGGGCGACCCCACACAGAGTCGGACCAGCGCCGCCAGATACGTCACGCCGACGTGACACGCGCCACTCGACGACGTGAGCGAAACGGACCCCGCCCCCAGGGAGGTCGACGGGCATCGGACCCGTCGACGCCGAAGTTAGCCGGGACCGATCGGCCTCCGACAGGGGAATCTCGGGGTTCGGCGCGTGTCAGGTGTCACGTCGCGAGCCTCGTCCCGAGGCGATGGCCGAGCCCTTCTGATGCGGCATCCGCAGGTTGCCGGGAGTCCGGGGGCTCAGCAGCGGGTGAGGTCGATGTCGTCGCCGATGCCGTCGTGGAGCTGGGCGTCGATCAGGTCGCCGGCGCGCACCGGGTCGATTGCATAGGCCCGCTCCTCGACGCGGCGGCTCCGCGCCCACACCACACCCACGACCTTGCCGTCGACGAGCACCGCGCCACCCGAGTCACCCGACTGGATGTCGGCCTCGAGCTCGAAGCCGGGCCGTACGGTCTCGCCCTGGATGTAGATGTCCTCGGTGTTGATGCGGACCCGCCGACGGATCGTCACCGGCAGCGGCAGCGGCTCGCCGTCCCGAACGACCCAGGCGACGCCGACGTCGCCGTCCTCGACACCGTCGCTGGACACGTCGAGCGTCGTGCGCAGGCGATCGTCGAACGACAGGTAGGCGAGGTCCATCTCGGGGTCGAAGCCGACGATGGTCGCCGCGACAGTGCCGCCGTTCCGACGCACCTGGATGTCGGTGGCGCCTGCCACGACGTGCGCCGACGTCAACACCAGCCCGGGGGCGACGACCGCCCCGCTGCCGACCTCCTCGCCGGGGTCACACGCGTCGACGACGATCCCGACGACCGCAGACGGCGGGTCGGGCGCACACCCCGAGAGCAGCACCGCGACGCCGACGACGGCGCCGATCGTGATCGCCCTCCGCATCTCGCAGAAGCTACAAGCGCGGGTCGTACTCTTGGCGGGCGTGGCGTCGAGCGATCATCCCCTGGCCGGCGTGCTGCGCGATGCGACCGCCGGTTGCTTCCCGCCGGTCGACGGCACCGTCGAGGTCGTACCGCCCGATCCGGCTGGCCAGCACGCCGTGGTGGAGTTCACGGGTCACGCCTACGTGCTGACCGACCGGCCGGCAACCGACCCGATCTTCGACGGCGTCGACGCATTCGGCGGCGCGACGCAGGCCGCCCTGCTCGTCGAGCTGGCCGGGCCGAGCGGGACGATCGGCTCGCTCGACGTCGTGCTCGTCCGCCGCGCCGGGCCGAGCCACGTGACGCCCTTGCCCGCCGCCGACGACGTCGACCGGCACCCACGGGTGCTGCGGGCCCGTGTGCACCGGCGGGACGTGCAGGCGTTCGCCGACGAACGCGGGCTCGCGTGCATCGGCCGCGGTCTCGCCGATCGCGTCGAGCTGTCGGTCGAGCTCACCGGCGCGGCGCCCGGGCGAGGCGCCGGCCGCTCGCTGATCGAGGCCGCACTCGCCAACGTCGACGCCGACACCCACGTGTTCGCCCAGGTCGCCTCGGGCAACGCAGCGTCGCTCCGGGCGTTCCTCGCCTGCGGGTTCATGCCGATCGGCTGCGAGGTGCTGATCGACCGGGTCTGAGCCGCCGGCTCAGCTGTCGAGGAACGCCACCGTCAGGTTCAACGCGGCGTGTTCGCTGAGGTCGATCGGCTCGCCGAGCTCGAACTCGTCGTCGATCGACACGAGCTCGGTCGCGCCGGCCGTGGTCTGCTGGACGACCGTGCGGCCGTCGGGTCCGAGCGCGGCGGTGCGCAGCGAGCCCAGGGTCACCCCGCCGCCGACCCCGACCACCTCGATGACGCCCGCCCGCTCGCCGATCACGGTGCAGCCGTCCGACGCGACCCGCGTGACCGACAAGCCGGTGAGGTCGGCGAGCTGCTCGCCGGTCTCGAGCGAGATGATCGAGTGGAATCCGGCCGCGGCCGACCCGCTGCCGGCCGATGCGCCGCCGACCGGGAGGCAGGTCCAGTCGACCGCCGGTTCGTCGACGGCCACGGGAGTGGTGAACGTGGTGGTGAAGACGGTCGTGCCGTCGAGATCGATCACCGCCTCGAACACCGCACCGGCCACCACGAGCCGTTGGCCGTCGAACGTCGGTCGCACGGACGAGACGGTCTCGCCGGCCGGCACGGCCACGACGCCGATCCGCTCGGCCTCGTCGTCGCCGCTGCCGAGCCGGTAGACCGCGCCGTCGATCGAGACCAGCGTCAGGACGTCGTCGACCATCACGCCGCCTGCGGGGATCTCGATCGTGCCGGTGGCCTTGTTGTCGCGCTCGAAGTCGTACAGCGTCACGTCGGCTTCGGCGCCGACGACCTGGCTGGTGGCGATCAGCTCGGTGCCGACCGCGATCGGCTGGTCGGGGAAGAACGCCGGCTCGATCACGCCGGGCCGGACGAGGATCGTCTGGAAGTTCGCCGCGTCGGCGACGGCGAACGTGGTGCCGTCGGTCGAATGGCGCATCGTCTCGGCGAACATCAAGGGGTTCGCCTGCCCGGCGGTCGCCCCGACGTCGATCGTCTCGCCCGTTGCGGCGTCGAGCACGACGACGTTGCCGCCCGACGGGTCGCCGATCACGAGATGGAAGGTGTCGATCGTCTTCACCTCGCTCACCGAGCTGTTGCGAGCGATCGGGACGATCGTCGGCTCCGCGGCGTCGACGCCGTTCAGGACGATCCGATCGGGGCCGACCAGTGCGAGCCGCTCATCGCGCACGTGCACGTCCATCACGCGACCCGACCCGACGGTCTGATCCACGAGCTGGCCGTCCTCGTCGAGGAAGGTCGTGTCGCCGCTCGAACGGTTGACGAGCGCGATCTGGTCCCAGTCACCGGCCCGTCCGGGGTCCTCGCTGCCGTCGCCGCGCACGACCCGCCAGCCGACGATGCCGACCGCCACGATCGCGGTGATGCCGATGGTGCTCACGAGCATGCGGCGCGCGGCGTAGTTCGGCCGCCGCTGCGGCTGTCTCGCCGCGGGGCGCGGTTCGCCACCCGAGGGTGTGCTCGAGCGCCCGTCCGACATCGATGAGGACTGTACGCAACCGGCGGGGTCGCAGTGGGACTCCGCCACGACGGCCCGGCGAGCCGCTACCGTCGGCGGCGATGGAGTTCACGTGCCCCCGCTGCCGGTCGACCGTCGAGGCCCGCTTCTACGGCCCGTGCGAGTCGTGCCGGAACACCCTCCGCGAGACGTTCCGCAGCGAGGGCCGCGTCGTCGAGGTCGCCGAGTACGAACCGAAGATGAACGTCACGCCCAACGCCGTCGCGCTCAAGGACGACTGACGCCGCCGATAATCCGGCGCGCTCGCCGTTCGCCGCTGACTACCTTGCCGCCCGCGGAGTGAGTGGGAGGTACGGCAGTGACAGAGATCGATCGTGCGCCGGTCGATGCGGCGGACGAGTTCGGTTCGTTCGCTGGTCGGTGGCGAGGACCCGACGACGGGATCCACGAGATCGCCCGATCGGGTGACGGGCTGCGGTTCGACTCGGTCGTCGACGACATGTCGGCACTGCACGGTCGCGGCACCGTGATCGACGGCACGGCGGTGATCGACGTGATCGACGCGCTGGGGAACTCGGGTCGGTTCGAGGTCGCACTCGCGGACGACGGCCACGTCTTGAGCGGTCGCTTCAGCGGCCCGATGGGCCAGACCGCGATCCGTCTGACCCGCCATGCCTGAGGCGCCGCTATCCTGGGCGCCCCCAACTCGGGGACGTAGCTCAGCTGGCTAGAGCACCTGCTTTGCAAGCAGGGGGTCGTGGGTTCGAGTCCCATCG
>NZ_JASJCS010000157.1 GCF_030065885.1 Ilumatobacter sp.
CCTCGTTCGGCACGATGCCGTGCCGAACGAGGGCGACCTGTTCGAGCGGATGCTGACCGCCTTCGGCGAGTCCCTCGACACGACCGGGCCGGCCGACCGCGAGCGCCCGGCCGAGCTCTCGCTCGAGGTCGCCGAGCTCCTCGGGCGACGCACGGCCGAGCTGCATGGCGCGCTCGCCGGCGCGCGAGCGCCGGGTATGACGCCGCTGCCGTTCGCGCTCGACTGGCAGGAGGTGCTGCTCGACGAGTTGCGAGCGGCGGTCACCGAGACGCAGCGGGCACTCCTGCGCGCCGGGGTCGGTTCGGCGCCCGAGCTGCTCGAACCGGTCGACCGTGTGCTGCGCCGGTTCGAACCGCTGCACGACACCCGTCTCGAGGCGATGCGCATCCGCGTGCACGGCGACCTCCACCTCGGGCAGATCCTCTGGACCGGCGACGACATCGTGTTCATCGACTTCGAGGGCGAGCCCGGCCGTCCGATGCGCGAGCGGCACGAGCTGCGGTCGCCGCTGATCGACCTCGCAGGACTGCTGCGGTCGATCGACTACGCCGGCCGGATCGCCCTCGACCGCGCCGCCGCCCGCGGCCAGCTCGCAGCCGACGGCAGGGACGGCGTCGCCGAGCTCCACGAGGCCTGGATGCGCGAGCTCGGCCGCACCGTCACCGAGTCGTACCTCGCCACGGTGCCGCCCGGCCTCGTGCCGTCCGACCGCGATGCGGCCGATCTGCTCCTGGCCGTCTTCCTGCTCCAGAAGGGGCTCTACGAGGTGCGCTACGAGCTGTCGAACCGGCCGGCGTGGGTGCACTGGCCGCTGTCGGCCGTCGTCGAGATGATCCAGCCGTGAACGCCCTCGACGATCCGTCACGACCCACCCCGACATCGTGTTACAGATGGTGTCTGACACCAACTGTGACGGCGGCGGGGCACCGGTGCCGGAGGCCGACATGACGCTGATCCCTGAGCTCGACATCCACCTCTTCAACGAGGGAACGCACCGGCAGTTGCACCGGCACTTCGGCGCGCACCCTGTGGACGAGGGTGTCCGCTTCGCCGTCTGGGCGCCGGCCGCCGAAGCGGTGCACGTGGTCGGCGACTTCGACGACTGGTCGGGCGAGGCGGCGCTGACCCCGCAGGGCAGCTCCGGTATCTGGTCCGGCACCGTCGCGGCGGCCGGCATCGGCACGACCTACCGGTACCGCATCACCGCGCCGGGCGGGAACCGCGTCGACAAGTCGGACCCCGTCGGTGCGGCACACCACCCGGCGCCGTCGATCGACTCCTACGTCGCCGACCTCGACCACCAGTGGCACGACGATCAGTGGATGCTCCAGCGCGGCGCCCGCAACTCGCTCGCTGCGCCGATGTCGATCTACGAGATGCACCTCGGGTCGTGGGGTCGCACGGTCACCGACGGCCGGCGCTTCCCCAACTACCGCGACCTCGCCGACCCGATCGCCGACCACTGCCTGGCGCACGGGTTCACCCACGTCGAGTTCCTGCCGCTGATGGAGCACCCGTTCTACGGCTCGTGGGGATATCAGACGACCGGGTACTTCGCGCCGACCTCGCGGTTCGGGTCGCCGACCGACCTGATGTCGATGGTCGACCGTCTGCACCAGCGCGGCATCGGCGTCATCTTCGACTGGGTGCCGTCGCACTTCCCCACCGATGCCCACGGCCTCGCCGAGTTCGACGGCACGCACCTCTACGAGCACGCCGACCCCCGGCAGGGCTTCCACCCCGACTGGAACTCGGCGATCTTCAACTACGGCCGCAACGAGGTCCGCTCGTTCCTGATCTCGAGCGCGATGTGCTGGCTCGACCGATTCCACGCCGACGGGCTGCGCGTCGACGCTGTCGCGTCGATGCTGTACCTCGACTACTCGCGCGAGGAGGGCGAGTGGATCCCCAACCGGTACGGCGGCCGCGAGAACATCGAGGCGATCGACTTCCTGCGAGAGCTCAACGAGGCGGTGTACGCCGAGCACCCCGACATCGTCACCCACGCCGAGGAGTCGACGGCCTGGCCAGGTGTCAGCCGCCCCACGTACCTCGGTGGGCTCGGGTTCGGCGGCAAGTGGGACATGGGATGGATGCACGACACGCTCCAGTACATGCGGCGTGACCCGGTACACCGCCGCTGGCACCACGGCGAGGTGACGTTCCGGTCGGTGTACATGGGCAGCGAGCACTACGTGCTGCCGCTCAGTCACGACGAGGTGGTGCACGGCAAGGGGTCGCTGCTCGACAAGATGCCCGGAGACGACTGGCAGCAGTTCGCCAACCTGCGGCTGCTGTACGCGATGCAGTGGTTCCAGCCGGGCAAGAAGCTGCTCTTCATGGGCGGCGAGCTGGCCACCCGCTGGGACTGGAGCCACGACGGCACGCTCGACTGGTCGCTGCACGACATCCCGATGCACCAGGGCGTCCGGCAACTCGTCGCCGACCTCAACGCGCTGTACCGCGACGAGCCGTCGATGCACCTCGGCGACACGGTGGTCGACGGCGGCGCCGGCATGCGCTGGGTCGAGGCCCACGACGCCGACCGCAGCGTGTTCGCCTGGCTGCGCACCGACCCGGCCGACCGCGAGCGACCGGTGCTGGTCGTCATCAACGCCACGCCGTCACCGCAGTACCACTACCGGCTCGGCGTCCCCCAGGCGGGCCGCTGGGTCGAGCTGATCAACACCGATGCCGACGTGTACGGCGGCAGCGGCATGGGCAACTTCGGCGGCGTCACGGCGGCGCCGCTCGACTCGCACGACCAGCACCAGTCGGTCGTGATCGACATCCCGCCGCTCGCCGCGATCGCGTTCGCGCCCGAGAGCTGATCAGGTCCGGGTCATGTTCTCGCAAGACCGCCACAGGGGCGACTGGGCGCAGTCGTAGTAGACGGTCTCCTCGACGATGAGTTCGCCGTCGAACCCGAGGACCGAGATGCCGGTCAGCTCCCAGCCGAAGTTGCCGACCATCGACCAGCGCATCGCCGCGGTCTCGGCGTTGGCGGCGAGCAGCTCGGCTTCGGCCGTTTCGACGTCGGCGAAGACGTCCCATCCGCGGCGTACACCGAACCGACCCTCGAACGTGTCGTGGAGCGCCTCGTCGTACCAGACTGCCTCGTCCGAGTAGAGCTCGACCATGGCCGTGACGCTCTGATCGGAGATCGCCGCCGCCCAGGCGTCGATGGTCTCGGTCATCTCGGCCGACGGGTCGTCGCTCTCGGAGTCGTCGCTGGTGAGAAGCCACGCAGCGGCGAGGCCGAGGGCGAGCCCCGCCAGGAGGACCAACAAGACGGTCGCACCGCCCAATCGTCCTGAGCCCATCGTCTCGGGGGCCGGCGGCTCGTGGAGCCGCGCGTCGTCGGACTGCAGTTGGTTCACCATGGTGCAGCCTCCTCGTGGTCAGCCTCCATCGTCCTCCGGCCTGCGTCGGCCCGCCTAGGGCCTGAGGTCCGCGGCTCCGCCGAGGCCGGGGTCGGCGGATACGGTCACGCTCCATGACCGACCGGCTCACCTCGCTGTCCCGCTCGATCGAGGGTCGCGTCGCGATCGTGACGGGCGCCGCCAGCGGGATGGGGCGGGCGACGGCGCACCTGTTCGCCGACGAGGGCGCCCACGTCGTGGTCGCTGACCTCGGCTCGGAACGGGTGGCCGCCGTGGTCGGCGAGATCCATGCGGTGCACGGGGATCGCGCCGCGCTCGGCGTGGTCTGCGACGTCGCGGACGTCGCGCAGCTCGAGGCGCTCGTCGCTCGCACGCTGGAGGCCTTCGGCCGGCTCGACATCGTCGTCAACAACGCCGGGGTGGCGCTGCCGACGTCGCTCTTCGAGGAGGACGACGAGGCGTTCGAGTCGAACTGGGCGTCGACGCTCGACATCAACCTCACGGCGCACGCTCGGCTCGTTCGGCTCGCGCTGCCGGCGTTGCTGAAGTCCGACGCAGCGCGGGTGGTGAACATCGCGTCCACCGAGGCGATCGTGACGTCGGCCGGCATGACGGCCTATGCGGCGACGAAGGCGGGTGTCGTCGGTCTGACGAAGAGCATGGCGGTCGAGGTCGGCCGGCAAGGTGTCACCGTCAACTGCATCTGCCCCGGCGCCGTCGAGACCGGCATGACCGAGGACATCCCGCCCGACGCCAAGCAGACCTACGCCCGCCGGCGCGTGCCCGTTCGCCGCTATGCCCAGCCCGAGGAGATCGCCCACATGACGCTCAACCTGTGCCTCCCGGCATCGAGCTACGTGAACGGCGCCATCATCCCCGTCGACGGCGGCATGACCATCCGCCACACCTGACGTCGCTGGTTGCCGCGCCGGTGGTGCGCCCACGTGATGGAGTGACAGAGTGAGCGACGTGGACGAGTCGGTCGTGCTGCTCGACAACGTGAGTTCATCAGCAGCCAACGCAGCGATCGGGTGGCTGATCCAATCCGGTGAGACGCTGCTGCCGGGTGGCGCGCGAGTCGAGATCGGGGCGCACCCCGATGACGAGGAGCTCCTCCCCGCAGGTGTCGACGACGACATCGAGGATCCCAACGCGGTGGCACGCCGGGCGCATCGCAACTGGGCTGCGGAGGCCGTCGGAACCCTCCAGCTGCTCTTCGAGTCGCTCGACGTGCCGACGCGGCCGGACATCGACCATTCGGTTGCCACGCTCCTCGGCGAACTCGTTCGCGCCGAGCCCGGGGGCGAGGCGGAAGCCGACGTCGGTTGGACGATCCGGGAGCTGCTCGATTGGCTCCGGGTGAGTCAAGAGCGATTCCCCCAGCACGAATGGATGGGCACTCCGCCCTGCCCGCTCTGCCGGCACGAGACCGACCGGCCGAGTATCCGCAGCTGGTCACGTGCAGGGACAGGCGTGCTGCATGTGACATGCCGGTCGAACCAGCCGGAGGGCGTCGGGTACTGCGGCGCCTTCCTCGCCGTCGGTTGCTCGTGGTTCGGGTTGATCGAACCGAAGGTCAGCATCGCGCTGGCCTGGTATCGGCGCACGCGGGAGCGTCGAGGGTTGCGCGCCTCGATCTATGGCCCCGGCGAGCTGAGCCCGGCCGAAGGGATCGTCAGCCTGGCCGATGTTCGGGCCGCGGCGCCGACCAGCCTTGCTGCCATCCATGACGAGCTGCTGCTCACCTTGGACGCGATCGCGAGGCAGGATCACACCTTCGGCTCGTACGCCGACGTGGGGCCCGAGGACACGCCGCTGGCGATGGCGCCCGGCTACGTCGATCTGGACTACCACCTCGACGAGCTGGCGAAGCAGGGGCTGATCGAGCAAGAACTCCGCGCCCACGGCTTTCCGGGTCGGCTCGTCGACGGTCAAGATGCGAGTGTGCGCCTCACGGGCGCGGGGAGACGGCACGTCGAGGAGCTCGAACGTGGCACGGTCGACAAGCCGAACCAGGGGTTCGTCGCCATGTGGTTCGACCCCGAGCTCGAGCACGTCTACCGGGAGGCCATCGAGCCCGCCATCCGCGACGCCGGGTTCGATGCGATGCAGATGGCGTTCCTCGAACACAACGACGACATCACCGACCGGATCATCGCCGAGATCCGCAAGTCCCGCTTCGTGGTCGCCGACTTCACCGGCAACCGGGGTGGCGTGTACTTCGAGGCCGGCTTCGCGCTCGGGCTCGGCAAGACCGTGATCTGGACGTGCCGGCGCGACTTCTTCGAGGAGAGCGGCGTCCACTTCGACACGCAGGCCCGCAACCACATCCTCTGGGACGAGCCGGAGGATCTCCGCCGCAGCCTGCAGGCCAGGATCGAGGCGACCGTCCCGCGCTGACGACCGACACCAACCCGTCGACGGGGACCATCGTCGCGCGTGTGCGCCCCCAGGGTTTCGAACCCTGAACCAACGGGTTAAAAGCCCGCTGCTCTACCGTTGAGCTAGAGGCGCTCGAGCCGACGATCGTCGACCTGGCCGTGCGACAGCGTAGAGCCCGCACGCCTGCCGACACCTCCTCGATCCGGTCGCAACCGCAGAACGGAGGGTTCGGCTCACCACCTGCGTCCAGCCACAGCGGCGCAATCGAGGGTTCGGCCGCGTTGGCACGGGGGCGATGTCGTGCGCGCGCACGACCGAGATCTGGCCCGAACGTCACCGCAGCGCACGGAGTTGCCCGTTGATCCGGGAGGCCGACGCCGGTCGTCTCGTCAGGCGTTCTGAGCGTCGATCCAGTCTCGGAGTGCGGAACGGGAGATGCCGAACTTGGTGTGGCCGGCACCGAGCCCGGAGTTGGCGATGATCTGCGAGCCGGAGCAGCCACCGGTGTCCTCCAGGGTGGCAACGACGATCCCATCGGTCGAAGCGAACCCGTCAATCGATGCGGCGTACCGGTTCTTCTTCAAACCCTCGCTCGGCTGATCCGGCAACACCGTTGCGGGACAGACATCCTCGGCGTCGGGGACCCCATCTCCGTCGGTGTCGATCGCGAAACAGTCGTCGACCGACGTCGCACCGGGTCCGGCGGTGGTTTGCCCCACCGGGCATGGGGTCGCGCCGGTCGCACCCGTCACGTCGACGAAGAACCCGACCGGCGCATCGTCACACCCGGTCGCACCCGTCCCGGCCTGGAACGTCCCCACCGGACACGGCGTCGCACTCGTCGCACCCGTCACATCGACAAAGAACCCAGCCGGCGCATCATCACACCCGGTCGCACCCGTCCCCGCCTGGAACGTCCCCACCGGACACGGCGTCGCACTCGTCGCACCCGTCGTATCGACGAAGAACCCAGCCGGCGCTGGTGTACACGGCTCGGCGCCGGTCGTCGAGAACGAACCGGGCTGGCACGGCTCAGCGAACCGATACACGCGGGCATGACCGGCGAAGGAACCGTTGCCGTCGTTCCCGATCGCACCGATGACGACCGTGTTGCCGTCACTACTCATCGCGACCTGTTGGGACAGGTCCCCTGGCGCCTCGCCGTCGATGTCGGTGCCGCGCTGCACCCAGGCTGCGCCGTCCCAGTCATGAACCCACACGTAGCCGGCATCCGTACCGGGGCCGGCGGACCCGTTGACACCGAGGGCGACCGTGTTGCCGTCACTGCTCATCGCCACCGAAACGTTCGAGTCGTCGTTGACCATGCGCTCGATGTCGGTGCCGCGCTGCACCCAGCCTGCGCCGTCCCAGTCATAGACCCGGGCCTCGCCGCCACTGCGGGGGGCGCCAAGCATGACGGTGTTGCCGTCACTGCTCATCGCCACCGAGATCCCGGCAAGGTCCCCAGGACCCACGCCGTCGATGTCGGCGCCTCGCTGCACCCAGGCTGCGCCGTCCCAGTCGAAGACCCCGGCAAGACCCGCCATCGTGCCGTTGCCGTTGTCGCTGCGAGGGGCACCGATGAAGACGGACGTGGCATCACTGCTGATCGCCACGGCATCTCCGAACGTGCCGCCGGGAACTGCGCCGTCGACATCGCTACCTCGTTGGACCCACGCGGTGCCGTCCCAGTCGTAGATCCGGACGTAGCCCGCACCCGAAGAGGCGCCTTGGGGGGCGCCGACGACGACGGTGTCGGCGTCACTGCTGATCGCCACCGACGATCCGGACCGGTCGCCGGCAGCCTCGCCGTCGATATCGACGCCGCGTTGCACCCAGGCCGCGCCGTCCCAGTCGAAGACCCGGGCGTAGCCCACACCAGAGAAGCTCTCTTCGGGGGCGCCGATGACGACGGTGGTGCCGTCGCCACTCATCGCCACCGCCGACCCGAACCGATCGCCGGCGGCCTCGCCGTCGATATCGGCACCGCGTTGCACCCACGCAACGCCGTTCCAGTCGAAAACCCGCGCATGACCCGCATCGGTCCCGTTGCCGTCATTGCCACGGGCGCCGATGATCACCGCGCCACCATCGCTGCTCATCGCGACCGACGAACCAGAGACGTCGCCGGCGGCCTCACCGTCGATATCGGCACCGACCTGCTCCCACATGACGGTCTGGGCAGCCGCGGTCTGAGAGCCCACCGGCACGAGCACCGCGACCGCGGCCAGCAGCGTCACCGCAAGAGACAGCCGGACTGCCCGCACCATCGAAGACACGCCGTGAGGCCCGTGTGGCCCGATGCCACTCCGTCGCCGACGCCCGACTCGGCCCCAGCATCCGTCAACGTTCCCGCTATCGGTCGACATGACAACCCCCCAGAGCGAAGCACGCCACCGGTGCAGCCCGTCATCGCCCGCGCCACCTTACGGGATTGTGAAGAGGGCCGAGCGACCTGGCCGCCACCTCGTCACGTGATGAGGTTCGGCAGCTGGCGTCGCCGACGGACGCACCCACCTCGAGCGCGCCGACTGTCCGGCGGGAAGGAGCCAGCGTCGAATCAGGGTGTGACGCGCGTTCCGGCGCGACCGGCCAGGACCGCCTCGGCCTCGACGAGCGATCCGATCGCTGCGAAGGCGCCGCCGGCCGCGAAGCGTGAGGCCGCCTCGACCTTCGGACCCATCGAGCCCGGAGGGAAGGCGAACGCTTGCAGCTCCGCCACGCTCGCCGACCTGATCGGTTCCGAATGGGGTTCGCCGTACGCGGTCTCGACCGCCGACACGTCGGTCAGCAGCAGCAGCGCATCCGCGTCGAGCATCGCCGCGAGGAGCCCGGCCGTGAGGTCCTTGTCGATGACCGCCTCGACGCCCGACAGCGTGCCGTCGGGCCCGCGCACGACCGGGATGCCACCGCCACCGGCACACACCACCACGACGCCGGCGTCGACCAGCCGCCGGATCGTGTGGCCCTCGACCACCTCGATCGGTTCGGGCGAGGCCACGACACGACGCCACGAATCGCCGTCGGGGGCGACCGACCAGGCCCGTTCGGCCGCCAGGTTCCGCGCCGTCGTCTCGTCGTAGACCGGTCCGACGAACTTCGTCGGGTGGGCGAACGCCTCGTCGTCGACGTCGAC